>NZ_JAYMEU010000020.1:0-85156 GCF_037029575.1 Alteromonas sp. CH_MED4-4
ATGAACCGCCGTGGTACGGAACCGTATGCCCGGTGGTGTGAGAGGACGGGAGTTGTAAAACTCCCTCCTACTCGATTGGTCGCTAAAAATGTGTAGCTGAGCGTTTGTAAGTAACAAAAGTGCGTTTTAATGGCTCTTAGTTACAAGTTAGCGGACCTGCACGCTTCACCCACATCATCACATGGTTTGTTATTTTTTGATTGGAGGTTAAATTGAGTATTGTTGGACACGTCAAAAGGTTTTGGCGATTTCATAGTCTAATTATTGGTGCGTTTGGAATATGCGCATTTACGCTAGGCTGTGCTGTTCAGGAACCCGCTTATTACGAAGGTACTTGGGTGGTGACTAAGGCCTATAATGTAGGTGTTTCAGCTCACTCATCAATAGAGTCAGAAAAGTTCTTGGGTCGCTCGGTAACCTATGCTTCAGACTCGGCTAAACTCGATCAGGCATTCTGTGAGTCACCGGTGTATTCAACGAAAAATATCAGTAATCAAGATTTTTATGCTGCTTTTAAAGCCTCTCCATCATCGCTCGGCTTTAGCGACGACAAGATTACTGAAGTAAGTTTGTCGTGCCTTGATAATTCAGCAATCATGGGTTCTACACTCATTTTTCAGGAAGGTGGCAGCGCCTACACCTTGGTTGACGGTACGTTTTTAAAGCTGGAGAAAACGCTTTAAACGATGTTGTCTTTTTGCGCTTTCGCAACAAAATGACGACTTCCTTTGTTGAGTGATGGACGTTAAAAGCGCATAATATCCAACTGACTTTTGTGCATTGGAATAGGTTTCACTCGTGGCGTCTGCGTCTAAAAACGATAAGAATGTTGAAAAATTGAAGGTTCCACCTCATAGCATTGAGGCTGAGCAATCTGTTTTGGGCAGCATGCTTATTGACCCTGAAAGCTGGGACAAAGTCGCGGAGCTTGTTACCGATAACGATTTTTACAATCGCTCACACCAAATTATCTTTCGTGCTATCACTCGACTACTAAACAGTAGCCAGCCAATAGATCTTATAACAGTATCAGAAGAGCTGGAAAAGCATGATGAACTGGAAGATGCTGGTGGTTTTGCCTACTTAGGTGAACTTGCCAAAAACACGCCAAGTTCTGCGAACGTTGTGTCTTATGCGCAAATTATTAGTGAGCGCGCGATAACCCGAGAGCTTATTGGCGTGGCGCATGAAATAGCGGAAGTTGGGTACAACCCCGAAGGCCGTGACAGTGCAGACATTCTTGACCTGGCCGAAAGTAAAGTATTTGAAATTGCCGAACGAAGAACTGGTGAAAACGAAGGTCCTCGCGATGTCGAGTCTATCTTAGGGAAGACCATTGACCGTCTAGAAGAATTGGTGAAAACCAATAAAGACGTTACCGGTGTTACTACCGGCTTTACCGACCTAGACAAAATGACCAGTGGTATGCAGCCCTCTGACCTTATTATCGTGGCGGCTCGTCCATCGATGGGTAAGACTACTTTCGCCATGAACTTGATTGAAAACGCCATGATGGCAGAAGACAAACCTGTACTTGTTTTCAGTCTTGAGATGCCCTCAGAACAAATCATGATGCGTATGTTGGCGTCATTAAGCCGCGTTGACCAAACCAAAATTCGTACTGCGCAGCTGGATGATGAAGATTGGGCACGTATCTCCAACACCATGGCTATGCTCAAAGACAAAGATTGTTTGTTTGTTGATGATTCGTCAGGCCTTACACCAATGGACGTGCGAAGTCGCGCAAGAAAACTCGCTCGCGAACGAGGTGGAATCAGTCTCATCATGGTGGATTATCTTCAGTTGATGCGCGTACCTTCTCTTAGCGATAACCGAACATTGGAAATTGCAGAGATCTCTCGCTCACTGAAAGCATTGGCTAAAGAGCTTGAAGTGCCGGTAGTTGCCCTTTCACAGCTTAACCGTACGCTAGAACAACGCGCCGATAAACGTCCTGTAAACTCTGACCTTCGTGAGTCTGGCTCAATCGAGCAGGATGCCGACCTTATTATGTTTATTTATCGTGATGAGGTTTATCACGAAAACAGTGAGTATAAGGGCATTGCAGAGATTATTATTGGTAAACAGCGTAACGGCCCAATTGGTACCTGTCGACTTACGTTCCAAGGCCAATTCTCACGATTTGACAACTATGCAGGCCCTGCCATAGCCGACGAATATTAGCCCCTCTTATAGCGACTAAAGGCTTCGACTGCGGCCACGGTCTACATTTTAAGGGTTAACAAGTTAAAGTATTTCAGACACAAAAAAGGCGCCGTAAGGCGCCTTTTTCAATTCATATACACTGAATTACTTTTCTTCAGCTACTTTCACTGTGTCTTTAACTGTCACTGAAATGCGACGGTTAACACGGTGTGCTTCAGCATTCTTACCATTGTCTAGAAGCTGAGTTTCGCCGTAACCGATAGTCTCTAAACGAGAACCTTCGATACCGTACATGTCTACCATTACTTCTTTGAAGTTCGCAGCACGACGCTTAGAAAGGTCCATGTTGTAAGCTTCACTACCTGGTGCAGAAGTGTGACCTTCAATTACCGCAGTTGTTGAAGGATACTGCTTCATGAACTCAGCAAATTCAGAGATTTCTGGATCTTTTGGCATTTTAACTACAGCACTTTCGTTGTCGAATAGAACGCGTAGTGTGATTTCTACTGTCTCTTCGTCAAATACTGTACAACCTTTTGCATCAACTTTTACGCCAGCTGGTGTATCAGGGCACATATCTTTGCTGTCTACAACGCCGTCGTTGTCCGAATCTTTAATTGCACAGCCAGTTGCATCTACTTTAGTGCCAGCTGGAGTGTTAGGACACTGGTCAACGTTGTTTAGAACGCCATCGTTATCATCATCGATGCTACAACCATTTGCGTCAACACGAACACCCGCTGGTGTCATTGGGCACTGGTCTTTGCTGTCTACAACGCCATCGTTGTCGCTGTCTTTAGGTGCGGCAGGAGTGCCTTTACCAAATGGGATCGCGATACCAACTTTAACACTGTAGTCATTGTAATCTTCACCGAAGTCGTGATAAGCGGCGATTTCAGTAACAAGTTTAACATCTTCGTGGATGTCCCAGTGTTTACCGATACCGATGTTACCAAGCGTAGTTGATTCGCCTACTGCTTGACGCTTAACACCACCAAAAACGAACCATGCATCATTTGGCATGAAGTATAGTGCGTCAACACCAACCATTTCACCGCTTTCATCACCGCCGCCTGCATAATCAAGGTCTAGGGCTGTAAATTCAACACGAGCTGCCCAGCTTTGAGTAAAACGGAAACCGTATTCAAAAGCTACGCCACGACCATCGTCGTAAAGGCCGCCGTCAGTTAGATCTAACGGACGTGAGTCGTCAGTGTTGTAATACATGCCAGACAAACCAAACCAGTTTTTGTACTCTGGCTCAGAAGAGTCTTGTGCAAATGCATTAGTCGAAGAAATTACAGCAAGAGATAGCGCTGCCATTTTAAAGTGTTGTTTCATAGTCACATCCTGTTTAACGTTGAGTGATTATCGATTTTTGATAATTTTGTGTTGTGCTTAACGTTTAACGCTAGCACAAATTGTGCCATTTATAATATGGGTTAGGCTGCGATCCCTTGTAATGTGGCAATAATTGTTCGTCTTCCACCATGATCTCGGTGTTCGCCGAGCATGATACCCTGCCACGTGCCAAGTGCAAGCTTGCCTTGTTGGACAGGTATAGTAAGTTGACACCCTAGTATACTCGATTTTAAGTGAGCAGGCATATCATCTTTACCTTCATAAGTATGCCTGAAAAAAGAAAGCTCTTCTTTTACACTATGGTTGAAGAACGCTTCCATATCATGCCTCACTGTAGGGTCGGCATTTTCATTGATTGTCAAACTAGCGCTTGTATGCTGAAGCCATAGGTGCAAAAGGCCGACTTCAACATGACGAATACTGGGTATTGCAGATTCCACCTGCTGTGTTATCAGGTGAAATCCTCTCGGGTAGCTGTCGAGTGTAATTTTTTCAGACTGCCAGAAATTATTTGTCAAAACAGATTTCCAAATGCGCTAATCCTTCGTCGCACATGAAAGGAAGAATAATTTTAGCACCATCAACCTGGTGACTAATCGTATGTTGCTTTCCTGATACAACGATGGGTGTTGCCATTCCAAACTCGTAACCCCGCTCAGCAAGGTCTCGTTTTGCGTTACCGCAAATCATGTTGGTAACTTCGCCAACCATGTCGCCTACTTCTGCATCAAGCTTCTCAGGGCGCTCTCCAACCATTCTCTCCATTATGGTCAGGGCCAAAGACTCGTCAAAAGTAATAGACATCGAGCCGCGAACGTCAGGGCCCACCATGCCAATTAGCCCCGATACATCGCCTTTGGCGATATCACTTTGTTTGCGCTTGGGCTTGCCAGGGGTCAATTTAGTTTGAGCCATGGTTTCAAGCACGTTCAAAAGACCAGCAATAAACGGGTTCACAAAATCAGCATTCATGTACACTCTCCTGGGCAGCGTGATCTTCCGTTTGTTGACAATCGGCACATAATCCATGGGCCTCTATAGTTTGTTTCGATACTTTGAATCCGTGTTGCTTTGCTTGGCTATCAAGGGTCTCTTGAAGACCTTCAGATTGAATTTCAGCAACATCACCACAGCTGTCACAAATTAGAAACTGAACAGGGTGGTTACAACCAAAATGATAGCAGGCCACAAACGCATTGGTAGACTCTAAACGGTGAATAAACCCAAAATCGAGAAGAAAATCAAGGGCGCGATAGACTGTCGCAGGTTTGGCACTAGACTCTGTTTCTTTCAGTGAGTCGAGTAGTTCATAAGCACCCATAGGGCCGTGCTTTGAAACAAGAATTTCGTACACCTTTTCTCTAAGCGGTGTGAATCTGGCGCCGCGTTGCTCGCAATAAGCCCGTGCCTTATGAATAAGTGTGGTTTTGTTCATTGATGATAACCGTAAACTCGACTTTCATTGTTATATTAAAGCGTCACTTCTGGATCACGTTTTTTAGTGTGTACATGAGCTATTAACTCATCTTCCAAGGAGAAACGCTCTTCTAATGTCTCACCAAGCTTGGCTAGCGCTGAGTCAAATTCAGCTGCCTGCTCGGGCGTTACTGCTTGTGCAAACGTATCATTAAATGCGAGTGCTGCGTCAGTGGTTTTTGTCAATCTGGGGTAAAGTTTATCTCGTAGTGCAAGGCCTTCATTGTCGTTTTCAACCAACATATCGAAAACCTCAAAGTGTCCTACCGACAAATAATCGAGTAATGCGCTGCAAAAGTTGTCTATTTCATCTGGGTCAGGTAAACACTCGCTTCGCTTGTTAATACCTGCTAGTTCACAGAAAGAAACTAACAGTGCCTGTCTGTCCATTAACCAGCGGTCAATAACCTGGCTTTTCCCGCCCCATTTTGATTTAACGCTTTCTAACTGTTGCAACATTTTGATGTGTTACCCGTTTAGCGACAATAAGTTTCAGTATAACACTGTGCACTAGCGACACAAATTTTGCGCGAAAAAGTTCGTTTCAAAATGTATGGTGGCGATCTATACGCTCAGTATTTAGTGTAGTATGAAGCATTAAAGAACAGGAGTGATGTGCAATGATGATAAAGTTGGATGAGGCGAAACTAGCTGCTCAGCAAGCCCTGTGGGTAGTTTTTAGTCGCGGCAAAATTGTAGTACAAGAATCGTCTGAGTCTATCCCCATTGCTTATCTGAGTGATATTCCATTTTTAGCATCTTATGTCGATGAAATTCATCAACTTCCGCCGCTCAATGAGACGGCGCATAGAGACCTGCCCGTATACGTCGTTGATTTGGGCGCTGAGCATGTTGAGGAACCCGGTTGGGAACGGGTATCGCTTAGACAGCTTCTTTTTGCCGAATACGATATAGCCTTTTCCGTTATTGGGCGAGCCTGGCAATACATCCATTTCTTGCGTACTCATCAATTTTGCGGGCAATGTGGAGCCAAGACTGAACGCGTAGATTGGGAAATGGCAATGCATTGTCACCGCTGCCAACATCGCAGTTATCCAAGAGTGTCTCCCTGTATCATTGTTTCTATACACGACAGCGAAAAAATACTTTTGGCCAAAGGCGTTCGCCATCGAGAATCTAATATGTATTCAACTCTTGCTGGCTTTGTAGAAAGTGGTGAAAGTCTGGAGCAAGCGGTCCACAGAGAAGTTTTCGAAGAAGTTGGCGTTAAGGTTAAAAACTTGCGCTATTACAATAGTCAGCCATGGCCATTTCCACATTCCTTAATGGTCGGGTTTATTGCCGAGTATGACGAAGGGGAAATTCGTTGTCAGGAGAACGAGATAGATGATGCGCAATGGTTTGATATAGATGCGCTGCCGACTATTCCACCGAAAGTGTCTATTGCGGGACAATTAATTGCTGAAACGGTGTCTCTAATCGGCGACAAATAAAAAACCCTGCCGAGGCAGGGTTTCAATAAGTCTAGCACGGTCCCATGTAGGGCTTCTTTTCTTTAACGGTTATAGTAATAGCAAACACTCACTTTAAGTGCAAGCGTCTTTTTAAAGTAATGTTCAAGTATTGTTTGTCTTTAATAATCGACACTACACCGATTTGTCGTTAAAACATTGATTTTTTAATACAGGTTTTAGCACACCTTAGTTAAGAATACTGGTATACTTTCGCGCTTAAATATCTTCAGTAATTTAGGTGAGTTATATGTCGCAAAATTTCCCCAGTGTTGATAAGCCCGCGTTAAAGAACGATCGTTACTTACGTGCGTTACTTAAGCAGCCGGTTGATGTCACACCTGTATGGATGATGCGACAAGCCGGGCGCTACCTCCCAGAGTACAAAGCGACTCGTGCAGTAGCAGGCGATTTTATGTCGTTGTGCAAGAATGCAGAACTTGCATGTGAGGTGACGCTACAACCTTTACGTCGTTTTCCTCTCGACGCTGCAATTCTCTTTTCGGATATTTTGACCATTCCAGATGCGATGGGCCTCGGTCTTTACTTTGAAACAGGTGAAGGCCCTCGCTTTAAAAATCCAATCACGTGTAAAGCGGATGTGGATAAAATAGGCCTTCCTGATCCAGAAGGTGAATTACAGTACGTAATGAATGCCGTTCGTACTATTCGCCGTGAGCTTAAAGGTGAAGTGCCATTAATTGGTTTTTCTGGAAGCCCTTGGACACTCGCGACTTACATGATTGAAGGTGGTTCAAGTAAAGCCTTTACCAAAATCAAGAAAATGGCATTTGCTGAGCCAGCAACGCTTCATGCGTTACTAGCAAAACTGGCTGATTCTGTTACTGAGTATTTAAATGCTCAAATCGCTGCGGGCGCGCAGTCAGTCATGGTATTTGATACTTGGGGTGGCGTGTTATCTCCTCGTGACTACAAAGAATTCTCGCTTCAGTACATGGAGCGCATTGTAAGTGGGCTGACCCGTGAAAATGAAGGCCGTAAAGTACCTGTTACCTTGTTCACCAAAAACGGTGGCATGTGGCTAGAATCGATTGCGGCGACAGGCTGCGACGCAGTAGGTTTAGACTGGACTATCGACATTAAAGAAGCGCGTGCGCGCATTGGCGATAAAGTTGCACTTCAAGGTAATATGGATCCATCAATGCTGTATGCTCAACCGCAAAGAATTGAGCAAGAAGTGGCGTCCATTCTAGAAGGTTACGGTGAAGGTAGCGGTCACGTATTTAATTTAGGTCACGGTATCCATCTAGACGTACCACCTGAAAATGCAGGTGTGTTCGTTAATGCGGTACATGAACTTAGTAAGCAATATCACAAGTAAGCGACTTCGATAAAGGAAGTAAAATGAAAACGTGGCTTGTGTTGTTGCTGATAGCGTTTGCATTGATAGCAGGGTATAAATTTTCTGGCTATCAACACCAACTCAGTGAATCCAATGCAGAAAAAGAGCGACTAACCAATGTGTTAGCGCGCTCTCGTGCCACGGAAACGAGTGAGCTGAAAGTTATTAAGCCCGCCGCCAAGTTGGTTTCAAATGAAGCAGGTACGGTGCTCTTGGATACAAGCGTTACGAAAAACGGCGAGATGAATGTTGCCCCCGTTGCTGAGAATGTCCAAATCATGGCGCCAGAGGTTTTCTACACGAAAACCGAAGGCTCACTCAATACGTTTTTTGCGCTGCCGCCTAACAACGAGCGCTTTGTTTTAGACTCGGTAAAATGTGAGAACGGACATTGCGAAATAACGGGTGAGTATGACGGTTCTGAAACTGAGCTGTCGCGAGTTATTGAAGCATTGGAACAGGAACCGTGGTGGGAATTCGGCTCGCCTATCATAACCACGCAAGTGGCACAGCGAGGCCTCAAACTTAACGTTTCTTTCGCCGCATCCCATTCGCCAAATGCTCGTGTGCGTTATCGGAATAGCACTCAGGCCGATTTAAACAGTCAGCTTGCCTCAGCGGGTTAACCCCAAAACATGTATATCGCCAATTGAATTCGCGGTATGCCTTATTCAAACGTGTACTGGCGTTAGGCGTCTCTTGGTAAACCTTTTTCAATTACGCGAATAAGCCGCGCTTGCTGCCTGTTTTTTGCATCAGACGCTTGTTGCTTCTCTTGCTGCCGCTTAAGAGCCCAATCAATATGTCTGTCCACCAAGTCACTCACGCTCCCTCGTCTTTCTTTCAAAAGCAGAGTGCTTTGTTCATCATACGGAGCGTTTCCTAACGCAACGGCAATATTACGCTGCCACTTCTCAAAGCCAATCCGCCTGATGGGAGAGCCTTCCGTATTGCGCAAGAAGGTTTCTTCAGACCAGCCGAAAAGCGCATTGAGACTTTGGCCGTGTAGCACTTGTCGCGGGTGGAAATCTTCTTCACTGGTAACATCGGCAAAGCGATTCCAAGGGCAAACAAGTTGGCAATCGTCACAGCCATAAATGCGATTGCCCATCATGGGGCGCAAATCTTCGGGAATATCTTTGTCTGATTCAATGGTGAGATAGGAAATACAGCGACGGGCATCTACTTTATAAGGCGCAACAATTGCATTGGTCGGGCAGATGGTTAGACACGCCGTGCAGGTGCCGCAACCCTCTTCAATTGGTGAGTCAGTAGGTAATGGCAAATTGATGAACAGCTCACCTAAGAAGAACCAAGAGCCGGCTTCTTTGTTGAGTGTCAGGCTGTGTTTCCCCGTCCAGCCAATACCCGCTTTTTCAGCAATAGCGTGTTCCAACACGGGGGCTGAGTCTACAAACGGGCGATATTGGGTATGCGCCAAGGATGCGGTGATTTTCTCTCCCAATTGCTTCAGACGTTTGCGCAGCACTTTGTGGTAGTCACGGCCCAATGCATAGCGGCTGATGTATCCTATTTCTGGCTTTTTTAAATGCTTAGCAAACGAGGCGTCAGGAGGTAAGTAGTTCATGCGAACGCTGATAACCCGTAATGTCCCTGGGACCAACTCATCAGGCCGGGCACGCTTCATCCCATGACTCTCCATAAAGGCCATGTCACCGTGATACCCATTGTCTAACCATTCTTGAAGGTGTGCCTCGTGCTGATGTAGATCAATATCGCTGATGCCAACCTGCTGAAAGCCTAGCGCTGTACCCCAAGCCTTGATATTGTTGGTTAATTCAACAAGGTCGATAGAACTAAATTCGGACATGTGCTCATGCTAGATACTCAATTAACGTCAAGTTTATCATACAAATTATTTCGGGCCGATCAGGTTAGGGAAAATGAGGGACAAGCCGCCGCGGATTCGGGCTGCGATATGTTCACATTGATGCAACGAGCTGGCGATGTGGTATTTAAGCAGTGTCTTGAGCTTATGCCAAACTCAGATGTTTACTTAGTGCTGGTGGGCCAAGGTAACAATGCGGGTGACGGCTACATTGCAGCAATAAACGCAAAACTTGCGGGTAAACAAGTGCATTTATGTGCGGTTGAGCCTGAACGTACGCTGGAAGGTGATGCTGGCAAAGCACAGCAGCGCTGGCTCGATTCAGGAGGCAGTATCAATGGGTTTGACGCTGCGCTCCTCGAGAAGTCCGACGTAGTGATTGATGCGCTTCTTGGTACAGGTATTAATAGCTATATTCGCAATGAGTTTGCAGACATCATTGATGCGGTGAATGCGTCATCAACACCGGTAGTAAGCGTTGATGTGCCGTCAGGGCTTGATGCAAATACAGGACAGAGCCTGGGACGATGTGTTCAGGCTGATATCACCGTTACTTTTGTAGGCATTAAGCCGGGGCTTGTTACTGGTGCGGGTAAACAATCGTGCGGTAAGTTAGTGTATGCGGATTTGGGTATCGGCAAAGCGTTCCAAGCATTAGCCAAAGCGAGCGCGACCATGCTAAATATCGACCACTTTAAAGGTATGGGGCCACGGGAGATTAACAGTCATAAAGGGACTTATGGTCGACTGTTGTGCATTGGCGGTAACCGCGGAACAGCAGGTGCCATTCGACTCGCCAGTGAAGCCGCGCTGAGAGGCGGTGCGGGCATGGTACGCGTGTATACCCATGAGTCGTCAGTCGTTCAGGTCAGTGCAGGCAGACCTGAACTCATGGTCACCGACTCTAATTTGGAAGATGCATTAGCTTGGGCAACCTGTGTGGTTATTGGACCGGGTCTTGGGCAAGATGAATGGGCAGAAAGCGCATTTGAAACCACCATGAAGCACTGTCAAAGCCAAAATAAGCCTGTGGTCATTGATGCTGACGCGCTAAATCTGTTGTGTCAGCAGTCAACCGCGTACACCTTGTCTGACAGTATTTTAACCCCTCACGCGGGCGAAGCTGCGCGTTTACTCGGTGTTTCTATTGATGATGTAGAAAGCGACCGTTTTAACTACGCAAGGCAGTGCTCACAGCGATACCATGCGGTCTGTGTACTAAAAGGGGCGGGCACGCTTATCGACAATGAAAAGAAAACCTGGGTTTGCCGTCACGGTAATCCAGGTATGGCTACCGCAGGAAGCGGTGATGTATTAAGCGGAATATTGGGCGCGTTGCTCGCGCAAGGCGTAGAAACAGATATTGCAGCGAAATATGGTGTAGTGCTTCATGCTAAGGCTGGCGATGATATTGCCCAACTGTATGGTCAACGTGGTATGATAGCGAGCGATTTGTTTGACGCAGTACGTGCGCTTATAAACCACTAGTTAGCGTGGTTTTGTCTTGAACGGGCAGGCATCTACTGTGTTATTCGGCTTTCTATTACTGTGGAATATTGTTGATGTCTTACCCGCATACCTCTTTTTTTGCTAATGAAGTAGATGATACTGCGCAGCTTGCCAGAGATTTAGCGCAGGCTGTTTCGAGTCAACTCCCTACCGATGCTGTTATTTATTTAAACGGCGACTTAGGTGCAGGGAAAACGACATTTAGCCGATATTTCATTCAATCTTTAGGTCATTCAGGTAGCGTTAAAAGTCCAACCTATACATTGGTTGAACCTTATGAGTTGGACGGCGTCAATATCTATCACTTCGACCTGTATCGCTTAGCCGACCCAGAAGAGTTAGAGTTCATGGGAATTCGCGATTACTTTGGTTCGGGCGCTATCGCGCTTATTGAATGGTCGGAAAAAGGGGGCGAATACTTGGCATCCCCAGACTTAGTGATTAGTATAAATATTACGCCATCGGGTAGGCAGTTTAATTTGGAAGCAAAAAGTGCCCACGGTGCGAAATTGCTTCAGCAATGCAAGCGCGTTTAGCGCAAATGCGAAATGAAAGAAAAACTGAATAAATAGCCGCTCCGGAGTTGACGAGAGCAGCATAACAATAACAGAAAGGCTAATTATGGTGCGCAGTATAGTTTCGGTATTATTATTGTGTTTCGTCGTGCAATTCGCACACGGTGCGCAAAATAACATCGACGGGGTTAGGATATGGCCGTCGCCGGACAATACGCGCGTTGTTTTCGATATGAAATCAGCGCCAGAGTTCACCTATTTTACACTTAAAAATCCGCTTCGGCTTGTCATCGATCTTAACAACACCAGCGACACCGCTAAGCTTTCTGGCATTGAAAACAGCGGTGATTTGATTAAAAAGCTGCGCTACTCCACACCGAAAAACAAATCATCTGCCAGAGTGGTTGTTGAGCTCAATAGAAATACCAAGCCTTCGTTATTTGCAGTAACCCCCGATGGTGCTTACGGACACAGGCTGGTTGTCGATTTACCAGATA
Organism: Alteromonas sp. CH_MED4-4; assembly: GCF_037029575.1. NCBI lineage: Bacteria > Pseudomonadati > Pseudomonadota > Gammaproteobacteria > Alteromonadales > Alteromonadaceae > Alteromonas > Alteromonas sp. CH_MED4-4. The sequence continues at coordinate 12,210 of NZ_JAYMEU010000020.1, forward strand.
GCGCGCCGAAGCCGTCGCCAACGTTATCAGCGTCGGCATCAACTGGCTCTGTCGTTATTGATGATTCTACCAGTGCCCGAGACCGAGACATTATCGTCGCCATCGACGCCGGGCATGGTGGACATGACCCAGGTTCAATCGGTCCGGCTGGTACCTATGAAAAGCACATCACCCTGAGTATCGCCAAAAAACTGGAAGACATGATAAACCGGGAGCGAGGTATGCGCGCCATCATGACTCGTGGCGATGATTATTATGTTTCTCCTAATCGACGTCCTGAAATTGCGCGCGAGAAAAAAGCCGATTTGCTTATTTCCATCCACGCCGATGCGTTTAGTCAGCCTCAACCGCGAGGTGGTTCGGTGTGGGTACTATCCATGCGAAGAGCAGACACTGAATTAGGCCGCTGGCTAGAGAAATCTGAACGTCACTCTGAATTACTCGGTGGTGCAGCTGAAGTGATCAATGATAAATCAAGCGAGCGATATCTTACTGAAACCATACTGGGTTTATCGATGGATCACAGCATGGCGACCAGCCACGATTTAGGTAATAAAGTGGTTGAAGAGCTAAAGCAGGTGACCAGTCTGCATAAAAGAAAACCACAAGCCGCCAGTTTTGCAGTTTTGACCGCGCCTGACATCCCCTCTATTTTGGTCGAAGTCGGTTTCATTTCTAATCCGCAAGAAGAGAAGAATCTGAACTGGTCTAAACATCGCGAACGCTTAGCGAATGCCATGTTTAATGCGACTAAGCGTTACTTCAAGCAAGTTCCCCCTGATGGTACACTGTGGGCACAAGAAAGGGCGAACAACCGAACGCACAAAGTAAGAAGCGGCGAGTCGCTCTCGTTATTAGCACAGCGTTACAATGTAAAAGTAAGCAGCATCAAAGCAGCGAATGATCTTTCAAGTGATGTTGTACGCGTAGGGCAGGTCCTAAATATTCCGAGAACATAAACCAAGGTTTTGTTTCATCGGCTTTTTCAGCACTCATAGCACTTACATATCGTATCGCCACGAATCCATATAGTTAATATCATAGGGTAGTCCTTTGCCTATACAGCTTTTATCTCCCCAACTTGCAAACCAGATTGCCGCTGGTGAAGTGGTTGAGCGCCCCGCGTCTGTGGTTAAAGAATTATTAGAAAACAGCCTTGATGCTGGTGCCACCAAAATAGAAGTCGATATTGAAAAAGGTGGCCACAAACGCATTCGAATAAAAGACAATGGGTCAGGCATTGTCAAAAGTGAACTGCAGCTGGCATTAAGTCGCCATGCAACCAGCAAAATCACCACTCTGGATGACTTAGAACAAATTCTCTCTCTTGGCTTTCGTGGCGAAGCGCTGGCCAGTATTAGCTCGGTAAGCCGGTTAACACTGACATCGCGCACTGAGTCTCAAGGTGAGGCGTGGCAGGCCTATTGTGAGGGTAGGGAAATGGCGGTAAATATCCAGCCAGCGGCCCACCCTGTTGGCACCACAATTGACGTGGCAGATCTGTTTTACAACACGCCAGCAAGACGTAAGTTTTTACGCACCGAAAAAACCGAATTTCAGCATATTGAAGAAGTCATAAAACGCATAGCACTGAGCTATCCCAAGGTTTCATTTGTTTTAAAACACAACGATAAAGTAGCAAAGCGCTTTATCGCCGACAAAGCAGGCAGTTTAGCCACCCGAATTGGCGCTGTGGTTGGACAAAAGTTTGTTCAAAACGCCGTACATATTAGTACTGAGTATGAAGGTCTTCACATTGATGCTTGGCTAGGTAATGAGGCCATGCTTCGCAGCAGTAATGATTGCCAGTTCAGTTTTGTTAACGGCAGAGGCATGCGAGATAAGCTTATTATGCACGCTATTCGCCAAGCGTACGAAAGCGTTTGGGGTGTGGTGGAGCAACCAAGCTTTGTGGTGTACTTAACGGTTAACCCTAAAGATGTGGATGTAAATGTTCATCCCGCCAAGCATGAGGTGAGGTTTCAACAAGGCAGATTGGTGCACGACTTTATCTGTAAAACCGTGAGTGATGCGCTGCGCGCCATGACCGACGAACAGCCTTTATCAGGAATGGACGCAAACCGTCCTTCGGGCTCAGATTTCATGTCTTCTCAGGTAGAACACGATTACATTAGGCCTTTACAGAATCAAACGTCGGATAATGCACAAGCGTTCAACGAGTCTTCTCGTTACTCGACGGGGGGAGTCTCTCAAGGCGCGCCACAGCCTTATGGGCAATTTACAGGCAGTCCAAGAAATACATCCTCGGGGAGTGCCAGTGGTGGACGAAGTGGTGGCGCTGCACATAAGCAAAGTCGAGGGCCAAGCGCGGCATATCAGTCAAATTACAATGCGTTAATGACGCCAAATAGCGACATTATTAACAACAATGCAGACCCGATGCCCGTTGCAGTGCACGTTAATCTAACTTCCCAGTGTAGAATTTACCCAAAATCAGAAAAAATTTACCTTCTTTGTGCAACTAAAGTTGCAAGTATCTGGTTAAGCGAACTATTTTTAAAAGCGCAGCATGGACAACCGTTGTTAATGCCCGTTGCTGTTTCGCTCAATAATGTCAATGAGCAACTGGTTACACTGCTAAACGACGCGCATTTTGAAGTGAATAAAGTGGCTGGCAAATATCGGCTGCAACAGGTGCCGGCCGGCACCAGGCACTTGCCGTGGCTCAAGTGGTTTGAATACTTCTTATTAGTTGAACTAAATGATGAAGTAAATTCACTTGATGATGCCGTAAAATCATTGGTTTTGCCTGAACATGTTTTAGATGAAGAAACATCAAATGCGCTGTGGTACTGGTTGGATCAGCAGAGCGAAGTGAAACAATGGGAAATTATTGAGCAATTTGCTAAAGTGCGCCCCTTAAATTCAGTGCTAGATGTATGGGGAGAATAAAGTGTCCAATGGCATAAATTCTGCATTGCCAGTAATAGCAATTATGGGCCCCACGGCATCAGGTAAGACAGGCTTGGCGCTTGATATAGCGGCCAAGGTTGACAGCGAAGTAATTAGTGTTGATTCAGCCCTTGTATATAAAGGTATGGACATCGGCACTGCGAAGCCAACGCAGGAAGAGCGAGCAGGTGTAGTACATCATCTAATTGATATTATCGACCCTGCACAAAGCTATTCGGTGTCGCAATTTGTAAACGACACTAATGCGCTAATTGGCGATATTTTAGCGCGTGGCAAGGTGCCAATTTTGGCTGGAGGCACAATGATGTACTTTAATGCCTTGATAAATGGAATTTCGCCACTACCTAAGTCAGATGAAAAGATACGGGACGAAATAACACAGCAGGCACAACGCTTGGGTTGGTCTAAATTACACGATGAATTACGTGGTGTAGACCCAATTAGTGGTGAGAGAATTCACCCCAACGACCCACAGCGAATTACCCGTGCGCTGGAAGTGTATAGAAGTACCGGCAAGACGTTGACACATTGGCAACAACAAGAGGGTGAAAAGTGCCCTTATAACATTGCACAATTTGCCATAGCGCCCGCAGACAGGGCAGTGTTGCACGAACGTATAGCGACCCGCTTTGATTTGATGTTGGAGCAAGGGTTTGAGAATGAAGTAGTAAAGCTCTACGAACGCAGTGATCTTCATGAAGATTTGCCTTCTATTCGTTCGGTAGGGTACAGACAGATGTGGCAGTACCTAGACGGCCAATTGAGTTACTCAGAAATGCGTGAAAGAGGCATTATCGCTACAAGGCAGCTTGCCAAGCGTCAGCTCACGTGGTTACGGGGCTGGGAGCAGGTTACATGGCTAGACACATTTGCTAACGATAATTTGACTAAAATTACAGCGAAAGTCACACTTTAAATGTTTGAGTGTGGTATATATTAGACGTGCAGTGATAGTGAAATTCCTATCACGAATAATAAAAACTAAGGATATCAAATGGCTAAAGGGCAATCTTTACAAGACCCATTCTTGAACGCTTTGCGTAAGGAACGTATTCCAGTATCAATTTATCTGGTAAACGGTATTAAACTTCAGGGACAGGTTGAATCTTTCGACCAGTTCGTAATTTTACTGAAGAACACAGTAAGCCAAATGGTGTATAAGCACGCGATTTCTACTGTTGTTCCAGCACGCGCTATCACAATGCCTAGCGCAGGAGATTCTGAAAATACTAAAGGTGAATAATTTAAAAGGTAACGCGCTTGTTTGACCGTTATGAAGCCGGTGAACAGGCTGTACTTGTTCATGTTAATTTTTCCGACGAGAACAGTAAAGAAGACTTAAGTGAGCTTGAATTGCTTGTGTCTTCAGCAGGGGTTAATGCGGTAGAAGTTATTACGACTTCGCGCAGTGCGCCTCATGCTAAGTTTTTTGTTGGTTCAGGTAAGGCAGAGGAAATAGCAGCGGCAGTGAAAGCACACGATGCCAACGTTGTTATTTTCAACCACGCGCTTTCTCCTTCTCAGGAGCGTAATTTAGAAGCGGTGTGTAAATGCCGGGTGTTAGATAGAACGGGGCTAATTCTTGATATTTTTGCGCAGCGCGCAAGAACACATGAGGGTAAGCTTCAGGTCGAACTAGCCCAGTTGAGGCATATCTCAACTCGTCTCATCAGAGGATGGACCCACCTTGAGCGTCAAAAAGGTGGTATTGGTCTTCGCGGTCCAGGTGAGACACAGCTAGAAACTGACCGTCGACTACTTCGTGGTCGTATTAAAGCCATTCTTCGTCGTTTGGAAAAAGTGCAAAAGCAACGCGAGCAGGGTCGCCGCTCGCGCAAACGCGCTGAAATTCCAACGGTATCCTTAGTTGGCTATACGAATGCGGGAAAATCGACGCTGTTTAACACCATTACCGACTCACACGTTTACGCTGCCGATCAGCTGTTTGCAACGCTAGATCCCACGTTACGCAAAATCGATTTAAAAGACGTAGGGCCGGCTATTTTAGCCGACACGGTAGGTTTTATTCGTCATCTTCCCCACGACCTCGTTGCTGCGTTTAAAGCGACACTTCAAGAGACTCAAGAAGCAGATTTACTGCTCCATGTGGTTGATATTGCTGATGCAAAATATCGCGAAACCATGGATGAAGTTAATGATGTACTTGAAGAAATTGAAGCTGGAGAGATTCAACAATTACTAATCTGTAATAAGATTGATAAACTAGACGACGTTCAACCGCGTATAGAAAGGAACGACGAAGGCGTGCCTGTTAGAGTGTGGCTATCTGCACAAACAGGCGAAGGAACGGAATTATTGAGCCAAGCTTTAACCGAATGTTTAGGTAAAAGTATGGTGAATTACACATTAAAGATTCCGCCTGCACAAAGTCGATTGCGCGGCGTGTTGTACGAACTAAACTGTATTGCTAGTGAAGAATACGACAGTCAGGGAGACTGGGTAGTTGATGTAAGAATGCCCGCCGCTGACTGGAACAGACTTGAAAAACGTCTGGAAAACGGAATATCAGAGTATGTTGTGCGACATTAGTCAGTGCTAGTCACTGCATTGAGCATGCGAAATTCAAAAATATAACAGTAATCTATGGAGTATCAGCATGGCTTGGAATGAGCCGGGTGGCAATAATAACGACCCGTGGAAGAATCGCGGTGGGAAAGAGCAAGGTCCCCCAGATTTGGACGATGTTTTTAAGAACTTATTTGGTAAGTTTGGAAAGTCAGGTGGCAACGGTGGCGGCTCAGGCAAAAGCCTAGGTGGTATCGGCGCTGGTATTCTTGTAGGTTTACTTGTCGTAATTTGGTTCATTAGTGGTTTTTACACTATTCGTGAAGCAGAGCGTGGCGTAGTGCTTCGCTTCGGTGAGTATCACGAGCAGGTTGAGCCGGGTCTTCGTTGGGCGCCAACGTTCATTGACTCAGTAATCCCAGTTGATGTTCAGTCAATTCGCGACCAGTCATCTTCAGGCTCTATGCTTACAGAAGACGAAAACGTGGTAAGCGTTCAAATGGAAATGCAATTTCGCGTTGTAGACCCATATCGTTGGACGTTTGCCGTTGAAAGTCCTGAGCAGAGTTTAAGTCAGTCTCTTGATAGCGCTATTCGCTACGTAGTTGGCCACTCTAAAATGGACGACGTACTTACCGACGGCCGTGAAGTAACGCGTCAGCGTGTATGGGAAGAGCTTCAAGCGATCATTGAACCCTACAACATGGGTGTTTCCATTATCGATATGAACTTCCGTGATGCCCGCCCACCAGAGCAAGTTAAAGATGCATTTGATGATGCGATTGCTGCACAGGAAGATGAACAACGTTTTATTCGTGAAGCTGAAGCTTATGCGAGAGAGATTGAGCCACGTGCACGTGGTCAAGTAAATCGTATGAATGAAGAAGCGCAAGCCTATAAAGAGCGTGTAACGTTGGAAGCGCAGGGTGAAGTGGCACGTTTTGAAGAGCTGCTTCCACAATATGAGCGCGCACCTCAGGTTACTCGCGAACGTATCTATCTTGAAACCATGGAAGAAGTGTTGGGTAACACCAGCAAAATCATGGTTGATAGCAAAGGCGGAAACAACATGATGTACCTGCCTCTGGATAAAATTATGGAGCGTCAGCAGTCGTCGTCTAACGATCGCTCACGCAACACGCTAGAAAGCTTACAAACACCTGTAACTGACACTTCAGGCAGAAGCCGTAATTCGTCGCCAACCTCTGGTTTGCGCGGTGACAGCTACAGAGAAGGGAGATAAGCATAATGAAGAATTTATTAATTGCAGCATTCGTTCTTCTTGTTTTGCTTGCATCAGGTTCTCTGTTTGCAGTTAAAGAGGGTGAGCGTGCCATTGTTATTCAATTTGGTAAGGTTCAGCGCGATGACGCGACCGGTGAAACTCGGGTTTTTGAGCCAGGTTTACACTTTAAACTTCCGTTTATTGACTCGGTACGCCATCTAGATGCGCGTATTCAAACGTTGGATGGAACGCCTGATCGCTTTGTAACAAGCGAGAAGAAAGACCTGATTGTTGACTCTTATGTTAAGTGGCGCATAGAAGACTTTGCACGTTACTACCTATCAACGGGTGGCAACAAGCTGCAAGCAGAAGCGCTACTGAAGCAAAAAGTAAACAACGGCCTACGTTCTGAGTTTGGTACTCGTACTATTGCACAAATCGTTTCTGGTGAGCGTTCAGCGCTTATGAACCAAGCAATGGAACAAGCTTCTACATCGTCTGATGAGCTTGGTATTGAAATTGTAGACGTACGCGTTAAACAGATTAACTTACCTACTGAAGTGAGCAACTCGATCTTCCAGCGTATGCGCGCAGAGCGTGCCGCCGTAGCTCGTGAACATCGTTCAGAAGGTCAAGAGCAAGCCGAGGTCATTAAGGCGAACATTGATGCTAAGGTAACGGTAATGCTTGCTGATGCTGAGCGTAATGCACGTCAACTTCGCGGTGAAGGTGATGCGATTGCGGCACAAATTTACGCTGACGCTTACTCAAAGAACGCTGATTTTTACAGCTTCCTGCGCAGTATGGACGCGTATAAGCAAAGCTTTAACAGCAAACAAGATGTCATGGTTATTGCACCAGACAGCGACTTCTTCAAGTATATGAACAAGTCAAACGGTAACTAAATAGCCGTAATTTGAAGCTTTAAAAACCAGTCTTTTTAGACTGGTTTTTTTACGCCTTTTGAAAGGCTAACGGTATGATATAGCGAGTTATATTTAATCTGTGTAGCCGGGCAATTTAGGAAAATGTACACTGACTTAACCCTTCATTTACCCTATCTACTGCCAAAATTTTACTAAATCGGGTAAAATACCGTCTGAATACTATTAAAACACGTCACTATTTATGTACAAGGTTGATGCCTTCCCAGCATTAACCTTGGTGTGGTAGACGTCAATAAACGACAGAGGGAAGATTTTGACAACGGAAAATACAAATACAGTGTCTGCCGATGATAGGGGCGGACAAGGTGGGTTATTCTCGCGATTTCTCACCACGGTGGAATGGTTAGGAAACCTGCTCCCACATCCAGTAACGCTGTTCGCTCTGCTTTCACTTTTCATTGTGTTACTTAGTGGGATACTTGGTTACTTTGACATTGCTGTAGCTGACCCTCGCCCAATAGGTGCAAAGGGGCGTGAAGAAGACGGTATGATTGAAGTCATATCGCTGATGAGCGCAGAAGGTTTGCAGCGAATAGTGACAGGCTTGGTTACCAATTTCACAGGCTTTGCGCCACTGGGTACCGTACTTGTTGCGCTTCTTGGTGTATCGGTAGCAGAACATTCTGGCCTGTTATCAGCAGCAATGCGCGCGTTGGTGATGAATGCCTCTAAACGTGCCGTGACCTTTGCTATCGTCTTCGCAGGTATCATTTCAAACACTGCATCAGAGCTTGGCTACGTGGTACTTATTCCACTGGCAGCGATGATTTTCCACTCGTTAGGTCGTCACCCGTTAGCGGGTCTGGCCGCCGCGTTTGCAGGTGTATCGGCTGGCTATAGCGCCAACCTACTGCTTGGAACTGTTGACCCACTGTTGTCGGGTATCACGGAAGCCGCTGCTCACATGATTGACCCCGACTATATGGTAGGCCCAGAAGTAAACTGGTACTTCATGTTCATCAGTACCTTCGTTGTAGCCACAATGGGCGCGTTGGTCACCGAAAAGGTTGTTGAGCCGAGACTCGGTAAATTTGACCCTGCTGATGCTTCCATAGATTTAGGCAAGCAATCAATGGACGCGCCTACGGATTTAGAAAAGAAAGGCCTGCGTTGGGCAGGTATATCGTTTGTTATTGTTTGCGCGATACTAGCGCTAACGGTAGTGCCAGAAAACGGTATATTGCGTCATCCAGAAACAGGTGAAGTAGCGGGCTCTCCGTTCCTTAAAGGCATTGTTGCATTCATATTTATCACCTTTGCTATTCCTGGCTTTGTTTACGGTAAAGTTACCAAGTCGATGAAGAACGACAAAGATGTTATTGATGCCATGTCTAAAAGCATGGGGGCAATGGGTCTTTACATTACGCTAGTGTTCTTTGCTGCGCAGTTTGTTGCGTTTTTCAAATGGACAAACCTAGGCACAGTATTAGCCGTTAAAGGTGCTGCGTTGTTACAAGCGGCAGGGTTAGATGGCCCAGCGGTGTTTATTCTGTTCATTTTGATGTGTGGTGTAGTGAACCTGTCGCTAGGGAGTGCATCAGCGCAATGGGCGGTAACAGCACCTATTTTTGTGCCAATGCTCATGCTCATAGGTTACGCGCCTGAAGTGATTCAAGCTGCATACCGTATTGGTGATTCAGTCACAAACGTTATCGCACCTATGATGAGCTATTTCGGACTCATCTTGGCCATGGCTGCAAGGTACAAGAAAGACTTGGGAATGGGCACGCTCATTGCCATGATGCTGCCTTACTCAATGGTGTTTATCGTAGGTTGGACAATTTTGTTCTACATTTGGGTGTTCCTACTCGGTATGCCGGTAGGCCCGGGCGCAGCGACTTACTATCAGCCTTAAATAGATAGCTTTACGGGCTGCCACACGCATAATGCGGCAGCAAACTAAGAAAGCGGCATGTGTTTTTGAAAAGTATTTTCGAACACCAGTCGCTTTTTTAATGCCCAAAATCTATTAACGCAATCGCACTTTTTTGGCGTTATAGCAGATCATAATCTAAGGTAATTCAGTATAATACGGATATAGCGCAGTACTTCTCGGACTATGAATACATGAAATACAAATCGAACAAAGGTTTTACTCACGGGCAACCAGATAAAATTGGCGTACTGGTAACGAATTTGGGGACACCGGAAGCGCCAACTAAGCAGGCGTTACGCCCTTATTTGAAAGAGTTTCTTTCTGACCCGCGGGTTGTGGAAGTGCCTAAAGCGATTTGGTGGTTTGTATTAAATGGTATTATTCTAAACTTTCGCCCCAAGCGCTCGGCAGAGGCTTATTCCACCGTATGGACGGAAGAAGGCTCTCCACTTATGGCTATTACTAAAGCGCAAGCATCAGCTATTGCTGAACGCTGTAAAGCCCAATATGGCGATGACGTAATTGTTGATTTTGCCATGCGCTACGGCAAGCCCGCCATTGGTGATACCATCGAGTCCATGTTGGAAAAAGGCGTACGCAAACTCGTCGTTTTACCGCTTTACCCTCAATACAGCGCGTCGACAACTGGCTCCACATTTGATGCTATCGCTAAGGATTTCACCTCTCGCCGTTGGCTCCCAGAACTTCGCTTCGTGAATCACTATCACGACCGCGATAATTTCATTACCGCGCTGGCGAACAAAGTAAAAGCGCATTGGGAAACCCATGGAAGGGCGGACAAGCTTATTTTGTCTTACCACGGTATTCCCAAGCGCTATTTAATGAATGGTGACCCCTATCACTGCGAGTGCCACAAAACGTCGCGCTTGCTTGCCGAGAAACTTGGCCTTTCACACGACGAATATATGACAACCTTCCAATCTCGTTTTGGTCGAGAAGAGTGGTTGAAACCGTATACAGATGAAACGTTAAAGTCTTTACCTGAAAAAGGGGTGAAATCCATTCAGGTTATGTGCCCTGGCTTCTCAGCCGATTGCTTGGAAACTATTGAAGAAATTGGTGAAGAGAATCGCGAGTACTTTATGGAAGCTGGTGGTGAGCGCTATGAATACATCGCGGCACTTAACAGTGACAAAGAACATATAGACGTGCTTTTTGACATAGTGCAAGAAAACCTGCATGGGTGGACAGTACAGTCGGACAACGGTTTGCGCGCAGGCTTAGCAAGAGCGTTAGGCGCTGAAAAGTAGCGTTTGAAAAGCTGACAGTAAACGTTTCGAGGAAAACCAATAGGGAAATCACCCTTGGTGGCGCATTTAGTATATTGAAAGGGAGATAAGGTCGTGGAAGGCAAAGCACCAAAGGCACTACTTAAAGCGCAAAAACTGGCGAACTTGCTGGATACTGCTGTAAAGCTCCCTTTTATCCCAATAAGAATAGGCTTGGATTCAATCGTGGGCGTTATCCCAGGAGCCGGTGACGCGCTGATGCTCTTCGTTTCACTTCGAATAGTTTGGCTGGGAAAATCATTGGGTATGCCCAAAGCGCTAATAGCTCAAATGGTAAAAAACTCAGCAATCGACTTTGGCTTAGGTTTTATTCCATTTGTTGGCGACATTGTGGATATATTTTATAAAGCCAATCAGAAAAATGTCCGTATTATGGAGCGCTGGTGGATAAGCGAAAATAAACATGAGGTAGATAAAGTAACACAGAAGGCACTATCCGAATGGAGTGCTGAATAACCTAGGTTTAATACCCGAATATCTACGCTATTCCGATAGCTTTTGCCAAGACATTTGTACCAATCATCCCGACTACAGTCACCGGGGTGAGCCAGACACGTTGCTGGGGCAAGATACAGTGTTTGGCAGTGACTTCAATGAATATACATTTAGTGTGTCACAAAACGAAGATGGTTCTTTGCTCGCATACAAGCGCATAATAATCAGTGATTAGACTTCCTTTTTCTCTTCTATACACTATTTTTTAACATGCCCGTCAGCAACGGGCATTTTATTACGCACAGTAAACCCATTCGCAGCATTGTTTCGTAGCACAACTAATAAGAACTTTATTTTCTGCTCAAATTACAAGGAGCGTGCAGCACATGAAAGCGTCCGATTTATTTGTTAAAGCGTTAGAAGCAGAAGGCGTGGAATACGTCTTTGGTATCCCAGGTGAAGAAAACCTCGACTTACTTGAGTCGTTGCGCGAGTCCTCTATTAAACTGGTGCTGACGCGTCACGAGCAAGGTGCTGGTTTTATGGCTGCTACTTACGGCAGGCTTACCGGAAAAGTGGGAGTGTGCCTTTCGACCTTAGGACCTGGGGCCACTAATCTAGTTACTCCCGCGGCTTATGCTCAACTTGGCGCTATGCCAATGTTGATGATTACTGGGCAAAAGCCGATCAAAACCAGCAAACAAGGTCGCTTTCAAGTTATCGACATCGTTGACATGATGCGGCCGATCACTAAATTCACCAACCAGATTGTGAGTGGCGATAGAATTCCTTCTACTGTGCGAGAGGCATTTCGTCTAGCCCATGAAGAGCGTCCGGGCGCTGTACACATTGAACTGCCAGAAGACATTGCCGCAGAACAAACCAGTGCCCAAATACTAACACCTAGCATGGCCCGTCGACCTATCGCCGAATACAAAGCAATTGCTGCTGCGGTTACTATGATTGAAGAAGCCCAGTCACCTTTGTTATTGATTGGCGCCGGAGCAAACAGAAAGCTAACAGCGAAAATGCTCAGGGAGTTTGTTGATAAAACCTGCATTCCATTTGTTACCACCCAAATGGGTAAAGGGGTACTAAACGAAAGCGATCCGCGTTTCGCAGGGAATACTGCTCTGTCTGACGGTGACTTTGTACACAGGGCAATAGAGCGTGCCGATCTTATTATCAACGTAGGCCATGATGTGGTAGAAAAGCCACCGTTCTTTATGCATCACAACGATAAAAAAGTGATTCATGTCAACTTTGATTCGGCTGCCGTAGACCCTGTTTACTTCCCGCAACTCGAAGTCGTTGGAGATATTGCTAACAGCATCTGGCAAATAAAAGAAGGCATTACTCCACAAGACAGTTGGAAACTCGACTTCTACAAAGATGTGCATCAAGCCTATGTAGACCACCGTGCTGAAGCAGAAGACGATAATCGATTCCCTATCTTACCAGAACGTCTTGTACGCGATATTCGTAAAGTTATGCCTGATAACGGCATTGTTACGTTAGACAACGGCGTATATAAAATATGGTTTGCCCGAAATTACCCCGCATATCATCCGAATACTCTGCTTTTAGATAACGCACTGGCTTCAATGGGAGCCGGTTTGCCATCAGCTATAGCAGCCAAACTAGTAAAGCCCGATGTCCCTGTGGTAAGCGTATGCGGCGATGGCGGCTTTATGATGAATAGCCAAGAAATTGAGACTGCCGTTAGGCTTAAGCTTGACCTTGTGGTGATCATCTTGCGCGACGATGCGTACGGAATGATCAAGTGGAAACAAGCAAACATGCAGTTCGATGAGTTTGGTTTAGATTATGGCAACCCCAACTTTGTTAAATACGCACAAAGTTACGGCGCACAGGGCTGGAGAGTTGACGACGCGGATGTACTTATTCACTTAGTTGATAAGTGTTTGAACACAAAAGGCGTACATATTATCGATTGTCCAGTTGATTACAGTATGAATGACAAAACACTAAATCATACGATTAAAGAGCTTAGCGCCAAGCTTTAAGCCAAACGTAACAGAAAGGTAAGGAGTAAAAAATGTTGAAGGAAAGCTATCCCTATTATTTAGCGAGTGAGCCACATTATGCCAATACCGACTTGGACGTAACTAATAAATACACCGGAGAGGTAGCAACCAAGGTGGCGATGGCCGATGCGGATACCATCGATAAGGCCATTGCTGCAGCAGAAGAAGCGCAGCCTGCGATGGCCGCCATGGCTCCTTTCGAAAGACAAGCGGTGCTAGAGCACTGTGTGAAGTGCTTTACCGAAAGAGCCGATGAGTTGGCACAAGCGCTTTGTATAGAGGCTGGTAAGCCAATTAAAGACGCTAAGGGCGAAGTCAGCCGTCTTATCGATACCTTCAAAATAGCGGCAGAAGAATCAGTGCGTATTAACGGCGAGGTGGTGAATTTAGAAATCTCGGCGCGCGCCAAAGGTTATCAGGGCATGACCAAGAAGGTCCCTATAGGTCCATGTTCATTTATATCGCCGTTTAATTTTCCTCTGAATTTGGCTGCGCATAAGGTGGCTCCTGCGATCGCAGCAGGCTGTACTTTTGTACTTAAGCCTGCCTCGCGAACCCCTATTGGTGCGCTCATTATTGGTGAGGTATTAGCTGAAACCGACTTACCCAAAGGCGCATTTTCTATTCTACCTTGTAGCCGCGACGGCGCTGACTTATTCACTACTGATGAAAGACTAAAGCTGCTTAGCTTCACAGGTTCACCTGATGTGGGCTGGGCGCTTAAAGCAAAAGCAGGAAAGAAGCCGGTGGTATTGGAGCTTGGCGGTAACGCCGCATGCGTAGTTGATGAAGATGCCGATATTGAAGACGCCATCGACCGGGTAATTGTCGGAGCTTATTATCAATCAGGGCAAAGTTGTATAAGTGTTCAGCGCCTTTTAGTGCATAGCAAAATTTACGATGAGTTTAAGTCGCGCTATGTGGAAAAAGTGAAAGCGTTAGTGTCTGGCGACCCGTCTAATGAAGACACCTTTATTGGCCCTATGATCTCAGAAGGCGAAGCAGAGCGCCTTCACGGCTGGATTGAAGAAGCAAAAGAGAAAGGTGCCACCATTCTATGCGGCGGAACGCGAGACGGCGCCATGCTTGAGGCTACGGTAATGGAAAATGTACCAAAGGATTGTGATGCCAGTGCCGAAGAAGCGTTTGGCCCTCTATCTATTCTGGTGCCATTCGATGACTATGATGAAGCGCTTGAAGAAGTAAATAACAGCCGCTACGGACTTCAAGCAGGTGTGTTTACCCGCGATATATACAAAGCGAACAAAGCATGGGACGTGCTTGACGTTGGTGGTGTGGTCATTGGAGATGTACCTAGCTGGCGGGTGGACAACATGCCCTATGGTGGCGTGAAGGACTCAGGTCTAGGGCGCGAAGGTATTCGCTATGCGATTGAAGATATGTCTGAGACTCGCCTTATGGTAATTCGTACTCCTCAGTAGTAGATTGAGCTTCACTGCTCAATCAAGCGATGTTCGCGCAATAGTGCGAATATAAGCATTCGAGGGCGAGGCGGCAGGTTTAGATTAATCTGCCGCGTACTCTTCTAGCAGTGAAAGTGGAATAATGTCTAACGCTTTTTCATGTGTGGCTTCCAAGCGTACTTTCGGCGCTACACCTGCCTCATAGGCTTGTAGCCAGCGAGCGGCACACAAACACCATCTGTCACCTGCTAACAGGCCAGGAAATGTCATACTAGGCCACGGCGTGATGAGGTCGTTGCCTTGTCGTAGCGAAAACTGAAGAAATTCGTCAGTGACAACCGCGCATACGCTGTGATTACCCACATCAGCGTCTGGTACATAGCAAAACCCTTCTCGCGTAAATCCAGTATTTCCACAGCATAGCTGGAGTGGGCGTCCATAAACATTTTTTGCGTTCGCCAAAATCAGAACCCTCTTTTACAACGTATGGTTTAATAGGTATGTCTTATTCAAATCGCCAAGTAGCGAATTTAGGATGAATAGAACCTTATCTATCCACCTTATGACCCTGCTCGACAAGGGTCAACAATAAGCGCTACGGTAACTACGTTTTAAGGTAAAAAATCGTGCTCGATAAAAGCAAAAAAACAGGCGACAGTAACTTTTCTGAACAAGAGATTGCGCGCTTCGATGCGCTGGCTGACTCTTGGTGGGACCCAGAAGGCAAATACAAAACCGCGCTGGATTTTAATCGGGCAAGACTAAACGTTATAAAAGCACAAATAGAAAATCATTTCGGTCAGGGCAACTTGCCTCCCGATTATTCCGCCTTATCAGTGATAGATATTGGCAGTGGCGGTGGGCTAATAAGCGAACCGCTAGCAAAATTAGGCGCTCAAGTTACGGGAATAGATGCCAGTGCGGTGAGCGTAGAAGTGGCAAGGCGCCATGCTCAAAATACAGGAGTAAAGGTAGACTATCAGCATAAACTCTCAAGCGAGGTAGTAGAAGAAGGTCGGCAATATGATGTGGTAATTAACGCCGAAGTTGTTGAGCACGTGCCTGACCAGCAGCAGCTTATGCGCGAGTGCGCAAGTTTGGTTAAGCCGGGTGGCCTCCTGATTTTGGCGACGCTGAACCGCACGCTGAAAAGTTATGTTGTTGCCATAGTGGGAGCGGAATACGTAATGCGCTACTTACCAATAGGAACCCATGACTGGAAGAAATTTGTTAAGCCCTGCGAATTAAAACGCTGGATTGGAAATGAGTTTACCCTTAAGTATCAGGTCGGTATGAGGCTAAACCCACTTAAAGGAGAGTGGCTAACCACTTCGAGCCTAGCGGTAAACTACATTCAAGCATATTCCAAACATAAATAAGCGACTATAAGTGTTATTTATGTCCTGTATGTTTAGTGCAAATGGTATGGGTTAACATACTTCATACCTGACGCTATCTTTCTGAATTAACTGACTAATAGTAACTAACTCCGTCGAAAATTTGCCTATACACAGTAAAAGCCTTTATTAAAGATTTCACACAAAGGTTGATCTTTACATGGTGTTTACATAATTATAACAAAGGTCTGACCACAGACCACATATAACCATAATTATGGGACACACTCGATGACACTATATAACCACTTACGCTCTATAAGAATACGCTCTACAAAACCATGGCTCGGTAAATTCGCCGTGTTATTAGCTTTGTTCAGTATGACATTAGGCTTGTCTGGCCAAGCCTACGCTGGCACCTACGCAAAAACCAAGCACCCTATTGTGTTAGTTCACGGTCTGTTTGGGTTCGAAGATATCTTATTTGTTGATTATTTCTATAAGGTACCGCACAAACTTAGCCGAAACGGCGCTGTTGTCTATATCGCAGAGGTCTCACCAGCAAACTCGACCGAAGTCCGCGGTGAACAGTTACTCGATTACATTGATGAAGTTCTGGCGCTATCAGGAGCTGACAAAGTGAATTTAATTGGACACAGTCACGGTGGTCCAACGGCACGTTACGCCGCAAGCGTTGCCCCAGATAAGGTTGCTTCGGTAAGTTCAGTTGCCGGCGTAAACTGGGGAAGCAAAGTGGCAGATGAACTACGAGACGCTTTTTCTGAAGGTTCAGTGGGCGAGGGTGCTGCGGGCGTTGTAGTTAATGCGTTCGCCAATATCATCGAGATTGCCTCTGGGTCAGATCCGCGAGACAAACCTACAGATTCAATCGCTGCGCTTAATTCATTGTCTACGTCTGGCTCTGTTGCTTTCAATCAAAAATATCCAGAAGGGATGCCTACTGCCTACTGCCGCAACGATGGAAAAATGTTGGCTGAAAATGGCGTGTACTATTTCTCGTGGAGCGGAGGCAGAACTTACACCAATGCACTTGATGTAGTTGACCCATTCTTAGCTATTACTGGCACCGCATTCAAAGAGCCAAACGATGGGCTAGTATCGACCTGTAGTTCTCATTTAGGCAAAGTACTTAAAGACAACTATAAAATGAACCACCTTGATGAAGTCAACCAGAGCTTTGGCATAACGCACTGGTTTGAAACCGACCCAGTTGACGTTTTTGTTCGTCAGGCTAACCGACTGAAAGGCTTAGGACTGTAGTGGAGAAGCGTCAATTACGCCGTGTTTTTCCAATACTAGGAGGGCTGCTCGCCCTCTTAGTATTCGGTGCTATTCTTTACAACCAGTTAGCGTCTGAATCCCAAACCTCTAATTCAGAAATTTTCAGTCAACGCTCATCCTTAGGTGAACAAGCGAAAGCCGGAGAATATGAGTTAGAAGGAGGCGGTGCAGTACATCAAGTAACTGATGTAGGTAGTCATCGGGATAGTGACACTGATATTGCAGCTGATCTCATTCCCTTTGAACTCAATTACTCGACCAAAGACGCTTTCGATCGCTTCGTATTTGCACGCACCTCAGAAGTGCCGCAAGCAGTGAAACTTGCCTACACAACCCATGCTCATGAAGTATTCACACTCAGCACGCAAGGTGACGCAATCGACTTATTTGCCCGGTATGTCGATTACAAAGTAGCGCTGTCTTTGGTTGAATTGGACGTCGACCTTGCCAGTCACAGCTTGCAGGATGTGTCGTTTAAGCTAGATGAGCGAGAGGAAATTAGACGAACTTACTTTAATAATACTGAATATCACTATCTGTTTAGTCAAGAAGCGCAGGTAGATGAGGCGGCGCTAGCACGTTTAAGTGTTGCCCAAGAAAACACCTTATCCAGAGACGAAAGAAAGGCCCTTATCGTCGAGTCAATTAAAGCGGGAAACTCCGCCGAACGTGAAGCCTTCCAGCCCACGCTTAATATGCATCGAATAAACGAAATAAAAAACAACCACAGCACTATTAACGATCGCTATAACGCAGTGGCGGCTGAATTTGGTAGCGAAGTTGCAGAACGCTTTTCCAAAACATGGGCACAACAAGCTCAGTGGCAAAACAGAATTGCCGAATACAAAACATTCCGCGATAACTTGGTCCAGCAATCTCTTGATTCAAACGCAATAGAAAAAGCACTGCAAGAGTATCAATCTGCCCATTTTACTGACAATGAAATAAAGCGTCTTAAAGTACTCACAGCGCTGTAGCTGCATCTAGATAGAGCTGGTTCAAGACCTGCAACTGGTTAATTATCTGCGAAAAACACAGAGGTATAACCATAAAGGCGCTGAATAGTATGAGTCATATACAGAGTGATTTGAAAGCGTACTGCACAGTTACTAATCTTGGGTTATTACAATTCCTGACTAATCACCATAAGG
This sequence comes from Alteromonas sp. CH_MED4-4, assembly GCF_037029575.1. NCBI lineage: Bacteria > Pseudomonadati > Pseudomonadota > Gammaproteobacteria > Alteromonadales > Alteromonadaceae > Alteromonas > Alteromonas sp. CH_MED4-4. The sequence continues at coordinate 30,725 of NZ_JAYMEU010000020.1, forward strand.
CCCGTAATCATCATTATGAAAATCTACGAAACAAAGACTGCGCCCAACCCACGTCGAGTACGAATGTTTTTGGCTGAGAAGGGCATTGACGTTGACTACGTTCAGGTCGACATTCAAAAGGGTGAAAATCTAACTGCGGAAATGCGCGCGAAGAACCCGCTGGGAAAGATACCTATTTTAGAGCTTGATGACGGCACCTGTATTGCCGAAACCGATGCCATTTGTACGTATTTTGAAGCACTGCAGCCAGAGCCACCGCTAATGGGAACAACGCCCGTTGAAAAAGCGACTATTTCTATGTGGCAACGACAAGTAGAGTTCGCGTTTATGATGCAAATTGGTATGTGTTTTCAACATACTACAGGCTACTTTAAAGATCGTATGACGCCGGTTCCTGAATTCGGTAAGGAAGCGGGTATTAATGCGTCGAAATATTTGAACATTTTAGAGCGTCGACTTGGTGTTAAAGAGTTTATTGCTGGTGACACCTTTTCTATTGCTGATATAACCGCGTTATGCGCTATGGATTTCGCCCGTGTGGTAAAAATTCGTATGACTGACGAGCATGTCAATCTGGCGCGCTGGTATGAGGCGGTAAGTAACAGAGAGAGTGCAAAAGCCTAATGATAGATTTATACACCGCAGCCACACCGAACGGTTGGAAAGCGTCGGTAGCGCTTGAAGAAATGGGGCTTGAATACACCGCCCATGCCGTAAACCTGATGAAGGGAGAGCAGAAAACTCCTGAATTTTTGGCAATGAACCCCAATGGCCGCATTCCTGTAATTGTGGATAGAGAAGCCGACGGTCACATCGTGTTTGAGTCTGGCGCTATCATGATTTATCTCGCAGAAAAAAGCGGTATGTTTTTACCCTCCGACGCAAAGCGAAAAAGCCAGGTTTTACAGTGGGTCATGTTTCAGATGGGAGGCATAGGCCCAATGATGGGCCAAGCTAATGTGTTCCACCGCTACCTAGAAGAAAAAATTCCAGTGGCGATAGCACGTTATCAGAACGAAGTACGCCGCCTATTTACTGTGCTTGATGGGAGGCTAGAAAATCGAGAGTATTTGGTCGACGACTACAGTATTGCTGACATGGCGAACTGGTGTTGGGTGCGTACCTATGAATGGTCTGGTGTAAGCATAGAAGGGTTAGACAACTTAACCCGTTGGAAAAACAGTATTGAAGCGAGGCCAGCCGCACGGCGTGGAGTGGAAGTCCCTAATAAAATTGACAGAGAAGCACTGATCAAAGGGGCTAAAAATGTTGTTACGAAATAGCGCTTTTAACTGAGTCGACAAACCGGTTGAGCCATCCCGATGCCATGCTAGGTTTGTAAACAAGTTCGAAGTGCTCCGTATGATAAAAGTCATAACCTAATACATCGACGCTAGTAAGGTTATGGCTTTTTGCTATGAAGTCAGGCACGTAGGCCAAGGCCAGTCCTTGTCGAACAATGGATATCAGCGTGCCAAAATCATTACATCGATAGCGAATTGAGCGGGGCACTTTGTCGTCTCTCCATCCATCAGAACCGATGCCGCGTTTTATTCCACAAAAGGGCGAAACATCAGGGCAGGCGAATGCGTAACCGTACAAACTTTGACTTGTTAATGCGCCGTTCTTTGCTTCAGTTACCGCAGCGTGGTTTTCCGCTGCAGCGACCACATATGTAGACGAACCTAGCGATATATGATGAAGAGAAGGGTCTTTCTCTCGTTCTTCCATCGCAAAAGAGGTGGCAATAGCGAGATCGCTTCCTCCTTTTGACACACTATCCAGCGCTTTACCTTCCCAACAAGCATTAATATTTACGTGAAAGTGAGTTTGTAAAAAAGAGGGCTTGGAAAGCAACGTAGGTAAGTAGTATTGAAGCAATAGCGATGGGCCAGCAACTGTAACGTTGTATACAGCAGTACTTCCTCTAAACTCACTGAGCGCTTGATCGGCTTCGTGCACAAGATGAGTGGCATAAAGCAGAAATTTGTTACCCCGTTGGTTGAGTCGAATATGTTTACCTACTCGGTCAAATACTTGCACCTCCAATTTATGCTCTATGCGCTTTACTACTTTAGACAACGCGCCTGTGGTCACTGATAAATGCTGGGACGCCTTGTTCAAGTTCTCATATTGCGCAACAACAATAAATTTTCTTAAGTCTTCAATATCCATAAGTGCATCGCTAAATTGCTTCCAATTGGGAATTAATTGAATCTTAATTGTAGCTTAACTGTATGTGAATTGAATGTCAGTATTGCCACAGTAGCCTTTCAAACATACTTGCCGCCTTATGAAATATCTCTATCTTACTGCTTTATATATATTCGTGACTTTCATTAATACACCCGCCTCCAGTGCGAATGTCGTCGGCCGCGAGTTAGCGCCAGTTGCCACGACACACGCTAATCACGATAAAGTTGGATCTCACGGAATGGTAGTGTTTTCCGATGGTACCGATCTCTACGCTAGTCATCTGCCGCTATACTACTCGCCACACGATTATCAACTTATCTACAAGATAGACAGTTCATATAAAGCGCTAGTTCTTGAGTCTTTAGATCTGGATCACGCTGGCGCTTTTTCTCAGAGCAGCATGGTTACACTGTTGCCGGCTATTTTTGATTTAAATAAGCTCATTAATGGCGAGCAATTTTCTATTCCTGCGGAATTCTTTAAGGGGCACTTTGAACGAGGCGGTAATCAGTGGCTAAGTGAATCGAAACTGACATTCGTTGAGTTGCTGTTTAAACGCCGAGTGTCAAAACAGTATAAACGGCAACTCGCCGATGTAGATGCCCCTAATGATCCGAGCGCTAATTCATGGTCAATCATTGAGCTTGGCGATAGTCAACTGTACGTTCATAGTATTGGTACACGCCCTTCTTATGATGCGTTAATACTCGTAAAAGGATGTAGCGAACCAGCGATAAAACCAACGGAAACGCATGTGCCTAGTGTGGAGCAGCTCAATGCGGCGTTTGCAGTATGCGACTTATACTCACTATTGTATTTCGAAACACAGGACTTTGCGCTGTAAAGCTAGCCACGTCTATTTAGTACTTTTATTGACCAAAAACGTCGCTGATGGCTTTAATATGTTCAGGGCCGATACCACAGCAGCCCCCGATGATGGTTGCGCCAGCAGCCACCCAAGTCTTAACGTATTCAACATAGCGGGCGGGGGTTATATCGTCACGTATTTCGGAAAGTAGCGCGTTGGCCGCGTGTGTACGTTTTCTCTCAGAAAAGCTATTTGCATAAGCGCCAATATTAATCGAAGCATTTAAACTTCGCGTTATTGAAATAGCGTCTTCCATCTCTTCGGGCTGCGAGCAATTGAAAAGTACGCTCTGTACTTCGCTCAATAATGACTCTATCTCACTTAGCAGCTCACCTGAGCGCAATGTCACAGGCTCGTTAGATGTTTCTCGATTACTAACGGAGAATGACAGCCATATAGGCAGTGAAGAGTGCTGTTTTATAAGTGACACCACGGCTTTAGCTTCTTCTACCGAACTTGCAGTTTCAATCAACCAAACATCAACATAGGGCTCCTGGGCTTTAATAAGCGGGGTGAGAATGTCGGCTACACGGCTCGCATCAAATAAATCCGGGCGGTAAGAACCAAAAGCTGGAGGAACGCTACCCGCGACAAATCGCCTCTTGTCACCATCGCTCTTTAGTGCGTTTACTGCACCTCGAGCGAGTTCGGCCGCATTCTGAGCGAGAGTAAAAGCCTGCTCCCTAAATGTATTTTCCCCAATATGAAAAGGTACAAGCGCATAGGCGTTAGTGGTAATAACGCAGGCACCAGCTTCAAGAAAACGTTTGTGCACATCACTTACTAATTCTGGTGTTTGCATTAGTGCCAGTGCTGACCACTCTGGCTGCTTAAAGGGCGCACCTGTCTTTTTCAGCTCTCGCCCCATGCCGCCATCTAAAATTAAAATGTCATGCATTCCTTCTTTCATGCTGCCCAAAGCCAAACCTTTTGAGATGTGAGATGATTAGTAATAATTTGCCTGAAGGGCTAGGTTTGCACTTCCAATGGATTGCGCTTTTCTGCCTACAAGACCTTCGCTTATGTGTACCTGAGCAAGGCCACGCATATCAAGCGTCTCCATCGCGGTTTGCGTATGCGCGACCAATGCGTTTTTGACATCATCAGGAATTGCGCCATCTATGATTACGCCGTCTAGGTCTAACAAGCTCATTGCACATTGAGTCGCAAAGGCCAATCCTCTGGCGGTTTCGCTTAACCAGTCTTCTATTGAGTGCGTGTCACAAGACCAGTGGGATGGCGATTCATAAATATGCTGACCGTTGTGCCCAGCGTCGTTTAGCTTTCTTTCCAGCAAATAAAGTGAAGACTGGGTTATTAGCTGGCTTTGTGTACTGCCATTGTAAAAGGGTAAAGAGCCAATGGCCCCAGCGTTGCCTGTTTTTCCATTAACTAACTGGTTATTGAGTACCAGGCCACCGCCTAAGAATGTGCCAACAAAGATGTAAAGAAAACTATTGTAGTTTTGGGAATTACCGAAAGACATCTCTGCGCTGCACGCTGCTCCAGCATCATTTTTTATAAAAACAGGCAGTGATAATAAATCTTCCAACGCCGCCTGTGGATTAAACTCTCTCCACTCTTCCAATTCAGTTTTTGGGGCTCCGGCTTCTTCTGCCCAACTCCAAATTTCGAAGGGCATAGCAACGCCTAAACCTCGGATTAGGCGCTGTTGGTCGGTATCCAAATTTTTAATGAGTACATTGAAAGCACGTTTTGCAAAGGTAAGCAGATTGCTTACGGTCGGGTAGGCAAACTTCTCGTGAAGTGTTGCTCTTACATTGCCTTTCAAGTCGAGTAACGTCATATCGAAACTTCGTCGACCTACTTTCAGCCCTATACCAAACGCGCCGTTTTCATTTAGACCAAACGGCACCTTGGGCTGGCCTACTCCGCCTTTGATTGGCTTTAGTCGCCTTACCAGGCCGTCAGCCTCTAGTTTTTTAATGATCACTGTCGCTGATTGTGCAGACAGCCCCGTTAACTGTGCTATTTCAGCTTTAGGCAATGAAGAACGTTGGCGAATTAGGGTAAGGATATCCCGTTCATTCGCTGAGCGGCTATCAAGCAATGTAGGTGCTTTTTGTGATGGCAGGTGAAAGGCCGATTCAGTATTCAATGTATTTACAATCTATCGTTTTAAGAAGCTAGAGTGTAATAACAACCTAGCCGTGTATCAAATTTAAGAAATGGTGTAGGTACTTGTTCAGACATAACTTTATTCGACAGTACTAGGTCAACCCTATCACACCCGTTGATTTTTGCGCAAAAGGTTAAATCAATTAGGTTGATTTAATTGATTCTTTCGACAATACTATGCCCCAATTAATTAACGATTCGTTAACCTTGCGCGAACTGTGCATAGGTAAGCTGCAATTTTTAAATTCTGTTAAGTGAGGCTGGTATGAAGATTTTATGTTTAGGTGAAGTGCTAATTGATATGTTAAGCCAAGGTGCTGCGCCCAAAGATGGCAACATACCAGCAATGAAACCTTTCCAGCCCTACGCGGGTGGTGCACCTGCTAATGTGGCAGTCGCTGTAGCTCAGCTAGGTGGTGAGAGTGCGATGGTCTCGAAAGTAGGTGACGATACTTTTGGCGCGTTTCTTAAAGAAATGCTAGAGCATTACAAAGTAAACACTGACTTCGTGTGGACTACACAAGAAGGTAATACGGCTCTGGCATTTGTAAACTTGGATGCAGACGGCGAACGCTCTTTTGATTTTTATGTTGATAATGCCGCGCATAAACACATTTCAGAGCAAGATTTGTCGACGATAGATTGTGATAAAAATACAGTGCTTCATTTTTGCTCAGGTTCTATTTCAGGCCCTGAACTTATTCCTGGTACCGAGTTTATTCTGAACAAGGCGAAGGAAAACGGCATGATGGTTTGTTTGGATATTAACTATCGCCCAGCGTTTTGGGATGACACAGCGAATGCGCCGTCACGTATAGATGAAGCTGCAAAGAAAGTGTCTGTTTTAAAGGCTAGCCGAGAAGAACTCGCAGAGCTATATGGCGAAGAAAATGCTGATACAAAGGTTCAGCAGTGGTTAGATAGTGGCGTTAAAGTGGTGCTAGTCACCGATGGTGGTGAGCCCATTCACTATATTACCAAGTCCTTCAGCGGCACGTTAGCGTCACCTAAAATGGATGTAAAAGACACGACGGCAGCGGGTGACTCTTTTATTGGTGGCTTCTTATATTTCCTATCTACAAAAGTGAAAAGCGCTGATGACTTCGACGCGTGGGCGGAGAACTTCGAGAATGTAAGCGAAGCTACGGAATTTGCTATCCGCTGTGGTGCTTACACGGTAACGCAGTATGGTGCATTTAGCGCATTGCCAACGCAGGCTAATATCGCTAAATAAGTATCGATTATCTTAAGATAAACAAAAGGGTTCAAAATGAACCCTTTTTTCTTCAATCGCTGCGCACCGGCAAAGGTGGCGTCAGCTGATGTATTGGTTGCTTAGTGCTTATCCGCTCTACTTTGGAACTTGCGTTCCTCGGTGTTTACCTTAATCCATTCGCCAGTGCTGATGTATTCAGGCACCTGTACAACCAGTCCGGTTGAAAGCGTGGCAGGCTTGGTTCGAGACGTAGCAGAGGCGCCTTTAATAGATGGGTCTGTCTCAACAACTTCAAGCTCTACGCTCATTGGCAAATCTAACGCTACTGGCACTTCACTTACGATAACCACCTGAATACCGTCGGTGTCTTCATTAATGAATAGCGCCTCATTTTCAATACTTTCTTTGTTCAAGTGATAAGGCGTGTAGTCTTCCTTATCCATGAAAATGTATTCGTCACCATCAACATAAGAAAACATTGCCGGACGACGAATTAAATCAGCCATATCTAATGTGTCTGAGTCTTTAAATGTTTCGTCGTACTTAGCACCTGTGACGACGTCATACATGCGCATGCGATAAATGCTGCCACCTGCACGACCTTGGGGTACAGAGCGCTCTATATCTCTAACTATGCAGGTCTTACCGTCAAATACCACGGTGTTATTCTTTTTGATTTCACTAGCCTTAGGCATGGCGATTTCCTATTTTTATGTTCTTCAGGCAATCCGCCCGAGGTCATCTGTAAAACTTCATTTTCAGCGATTTTTTCTTACTTAGGAAGTATTTTTACGTGGTTAGTTTTCGATTAACGCTTTAACGTTGGTTAGCGTGTCAGCTTCGGCGGCTGGTTTATCCCAACGAATACGGTGAATGCGAGGAAAGCGCAGCGCTACCCCCGATTTATGTCTTGAAGAAGGATGGACCGCGTCGAAAGCCACTTCTAACACCAGATCTTTCTTTACCTCCCGCACAGGACCAAAGCGTCCCACTGCATTGCGCCGTACCCAGTTGTCTAGCTTCTTAAGTTCTTCGTCGGTAAATCCAGAATATGCTTTTCCTATTGGCAGAAGTTGGTCGTCTTCCCATGCACCGAACGTGTAATCGGAATAGAAGCTCGATCGTTTCCCGTGCCCTCGCTGTGCGTACATCATTACCGCATCAACCACCAGCGGGTCGCGCTTCCACTTGAACCATTCCCCTTTGGGACGGCCGGGGATGTACTCGCTATCTAAGCGCTTTATCATCAACCCTTCCACCGCGCGATTTTGACAAACGCGGGCATGAAGTTCACGAAGGCTTTTAGGAGAGCTCGCAGAAAGGGTTTCCGATAAAAACAAGCGCTCGCTTTTGTTATGGTTAAACCATTCGTGGAGCGCCTGGCGACGTTCCTTCAACGTTTTCTCAGTTAAATCTTTGCCATCTAGCACCAAGGCATCGTAGACAATAAGTCCAACAGGTGAAGACGCTTGCAGTGCTTTACTTGGCTTTTTCTTGTTGAGGCGTTGCTGAAGTGCATTGAATGTGTCGACATTCGGCTGTGAAGCCATAGCGTCATAAGCGTCGCCTTTTACGTTATGAATAACCAGTAGTTCACCGTCTAGCACCATATTTCCTTTTACCGTTTCAAGTAGATCGGGAAAAGAATGGCTAATGTCATCTCCTGTGCGTGAGAAAAGCGCCTTATCCGGCGTCTCTTCATCTATTGTTTGCCCTTTTTTGTTATCGTTCTGGTCTTTTCTTGTGGCGCATTTACTGGCAATAGGCTCCGATTTAACAGCAAGCTGAACGCGAATACCGTCGTACTTGTTTTCAATTTGCCACGTGTTTTCCGTAAAAGCATCAATATCGCTGTCCTCAATAGGGTGGGAGAGCATCACGGGGTGGAAAGTAACTGCATTTTCAATGTCAGGTTTGTCAGCTTTGCCTTCTAGCCAAGCAAGCATGTCGGTGTAGGGTGGTGTAACCGCGTGCCACAGCGTTTCAATTTCTTTGATATCTTTATTGCCATAATCGGCCAGTATTTGTTTAATGGAGCGAGCCGACACGCCTATGCGCAATCCGCGGGTGCCAAGTTTCAATAAAGCCCAGCGCTGTGCAGGGGTCATTATCGTCAGGTAGTTGGCTAGCGTTTCCGACACCTTCTGTTTACTCACAGACGCAAAGGTTTCTACGACTTCAGTAAGACTTGGAAGATTATCCGTAGGTTCACTGTAAGGCCATAAATGCGCCACGGTTTCGCTAACCTCTCCCACATAATCGTAGCTCATTGCAAAAAGCGCAGAGTCAGTGTGTTCGGTAATGAGCTTTTTCACAGTGTTACGCTTAAAAAAATCGAATCGCAACGTACCGGCCATAGCGGCTATAGCCCAGCCACGATCAGGGTCAGGTGTGTTGGCAATGTAATCAGCAATGAGTTGCGCTTTGGCTTTGTTTCCCGACGTGTAATAAAGTTGCTCAAGCAAATTACTAAATGCTTTCATTAGTCGCCTCCTTGCTCTTCTTCATCGTAGCCGACAAGCGATAATGCCCTAGCTTTGAACCCCATTTTTTCAGCTTGATACATTAACGCGTCCTCTCTACCGTGGGTCACCCATACTTCTTTGGGATTCACTTCTTCAATGGTTTGTAATAATTCTGGCCAATCGCAGTGATCGGAAATAATAAGCGGTAGTTCGGCATTTCTTTGCTTCGCACGGGCGCGAATTTGCATCCAGCCAGACGCCATAACAGGGCGCACATTGGGTAAGCTTCTCGACCACCTGTCGGCCAATGCCGAGGGGGGCGCTAATACAATCTCACCTGCCAGTGCTTTTTTATCTGCGACGTCGGATACAGGAATTAAAGCGCCTAGACTTATTCCAAGCTGTTCATATAAATCGCATAGCTTTAGCTGCGCACCATGTAAGTAGATGGGCTTTTCGTACCCCGCTTCACGTAGCGCTAAAATAACCCTCTGGCATTTCCCTAGGGCATACGCACCAACAAGGTGGCATCGTTCGGGAAAAACACGTAATGAGTGAAGGAGCTTATCTATTTCGTGCTCTATAGGTGGATGTTTAAATACAGGAAGGCCAAAAGTGGCCTCGGTAATCAATACATCGCAAGGGACAACTTCAAACGGCGGGCAGGTAGGATCGTGGCGACGTTTGTAGTCGCCGGAAACTACAACGCGATAACCTGCATATTCGATAAGAATTTGAGTAGAGCCTAAGATATGTCCGGCGGGGAAAAAGGTTACCTTAACATCATTAAATGTTACTGACTCACCCAGCGTAACAGCGTGGTGTTGTGAGGCCATATCATCGCCATAGCGGGTTTTCATAATAGCTAGCGTCTCTGCGCTGGCATAGACACTGTGGTGGCCGGCGCGCGCATGGTCGGCGTGGCCGTGAGTAACAAGTGCGGTTGACACTTCATTCATAGGGTCGATATAAAACTGGCCTGGCTCGCAATACAGGCCAGTGTCGTCAGCTTTTAGCCACGTTGATGGATGCACTACGCATAATTTCCACGAAATAAACAATGCTCTTACTACGTAGTGAGTACCTAAAATCGACCATTTGATATTCGTTCGTTGAGGATTTTTGCGAACTGTAAAGCGCTTAAGCACTTTGTTTGTCGCAGTAGATATGGACTTGGATACAGCTTCAGAAGAGGCACTTTAAAAGTCTCTCACTTTACATGTGCGGTTGAATCAATGGAGTACTTTCCTTGATGAGAAGTAACACTGATAAGAATGCTGTAGTCTTATAACGTGCTATTCGAGCTACCTATTGTACAACCTCAAGTTGTTGGGCTTCTGATGCTGTTGCCTCGAGCGTCGCTTCGGAGAGGTGTGGATTATTAAGTTTAAGTACGGTTCTCTCTGAAAGCTTCAGCGCTTTTTCAATATCATTAAAACTAATGTATTTTTCAAATAACGCGGCGAAGCTTCCGTCTTGTCGAGCAATATTTAATCCCCGTTCTATGCGCTGCGCTAATTCAGGTTTCGATTGTGAAACGAAGAAGAACATGTAAGACGGGTAATACAATAAAACTGAAGGCTCTATGATAATGTCTGGGTCGTTTAGTGATTTCGCCTCTACCACCGCCTCATGAGCCGCACGTGGAAAGTAATCAATTCTACCAGCCTTTAAAAGCTCAATGATAATGTCGTAATTACTGGTTCCTAACGTAGTAAATCCGTTGTGCTCTAGAATCTGAAAATCGGGCCAGTCGTGACCTTGACCTGCAACAAACCGCTTTAGATCAGGCGCGCTACGAACATTGTTAAACTCACGTAAAGTATTTTGGCGGATCAAAGAGACGCGATAGCCCATGATTCCGTTCAATAGAGGAACCCGCACCGGAATGGCTTGCTGTTCACGTAGTTTTGACGTCACTGTCCAAAAAACGTCAATTCCCCCTTCTTGGTTTAGTTGGCGCAGAACGCGTTCTTGAACCAAGTTACCGCTACTCTCTACGAGATATGTTGGTTTAATAGGATTTTCTGTTTTGCTGAGCGCTAATTTAAGCAATGCAGAGTAATAGGCATGAGAGGCATAGTCGAGCTCACTACTTTCGACTATCTTAACTTCGTAACTGCTAGGGGCGAGCTGTGATGTTTGCGCACTGTCCAACACACTTCCAAAAGCTTCTTGACAGAAAAGGTGCCAAATTATCATCACCGCTACTATTGAAAATAGCCCTACTCGACGTCGATTTTGTATCATGCCTATTTACCTCAATGGCTAAGGAAAAGCCATTGGACCTGCTAACCTTTAACATTGAGTAAAGCTTAGCTGGCCTACTTATTTAGGTTACGTTTACCGTTCAGTATAGACACAATTTTCAAGATGCAAGCGAAATGGCCTCAGGTGAGCTGCTCTACTTCATCATGTTTCAATTTTTGCTTTTTGTGAAAACTGCGCAAATACATTTTTCGCCATAGGGCTTCAAAGGGACCTTGGTTGAAGCGCTTAGTAATGGCGTTCGCCAAAATAACTTGTACTGCGGTAAAGGCAATGGTGACCAGAAGCAAATCAAGCAACGTTACGCTGTAAATAAAGTTCGGAAAATAAGCGGGCATGACGATGCGAAATAGCACAGCGAGTGCTATTGATTGGGTTAAGTAGAGGGTGAACGCAACTTTGCCGCAGTTTATAAGCGACTGATACCACCACGCCGCAGTATGTCTTATATTTATCAATAGGTGAGCGTATACCAAAGCACAGAAAATGGCTGGAATGCTAGTGAACATGGGAATCACATCTAATGTTACCTGTTCGAATAAAAATTGCGGAAGTGCAGTAATGATGGATGTGACGATAGCAACCAATACTAACTTCTTAAATAGTAGTGACGAGAAGCCGTGATTGAAAAAGCCTGCTCTATACAAATAAGCGCCAAACATCATAAGCCCCATAGACTGCCACAGCATAGTGAATGGCGCGACAATAACCGTAGACAGCATAAACGATGCTTGAATACCAAGTTGCGTTAAGTAGCCGCTTTGCCACAAGGCCACTTCTTCGTTAAATGTTTCATTGGGTCGCGTTGGCAGTTCAGCCCCCATGTCGAACACAAACGCCATGACGAGCCCACCAACTAACATAATTGCGCTTCCCACAATAAGGTAATGAATACTTTTCTTTTTGAGTTCATCTTGAGGGAGCGTGAAGTGTTTTAAAATAAAAAATGCGCACAGGCTGTAATAAAGCAAGATGTCGCCGCTGAAAATAAATACGCCATGCAGTAGCCCAAATACAAACAGCCACTTGAGTCTGGCTTGTGAGAAATCTAAAAAATGGTGTCCGCGCTTTTCACAGGCCTCAAATTGAATTGCCAGACCTGCACCAAACAACAAGCAGAACAGAGAGCGAAATCGTCCATCCAAAAACAGCGTGTTAAAAAGTGAAATAACCGTGTCTGATAATAGCGGCTCTTCAAAAAATGCATAGTTAGCGTAACCGTTTTGGTGAAACGTAATGTTCATGAATAAGATGCCAAGAATGGCTAAACCTCTAACGGCGTCTATTGAATGAATTCGCATGTACGGTCCTTGTAAGAAAATCGCTAATTCGTGAAGCTTAAGAAGGTCAAAAACTCTGCGCTGAAGTTTACGCTAAGAAAATGCATAAGGTCGAAGTGAAAAGTGTATCTAAACATTAAACGCGCTGAGGATGATTACATTGTGCATCTATCGTAAGGCGTGACAAGTAAACCTAACCAAGGTTTTGCCGTATAAGTGCTAAAAGTATTAACAAGAACCATCAATGACTCCACTTCCTTCAGTCTTTGCCCATTGGTTTGAACAAAAAGGCTGGCAACTACGCGATTATCAACACACCATGCTTGTGGAGAAAGACCAGCATGACTGTACATTATTGATTGCGCCAACCGGCGCTGGCAAAACCCTGTCGGGCTTTTTACCTAGCCTAGTCGAACTTGCAGAGACATTTGGTATGAGTGAACTTGCAGAGATGTCGGAAAATGGGGAGCTTGTTAAGAAGACCGGAACCAGTGAACAAGCCGAAACAAAAGCAATAAACAAACAGGCAACAAAAGGAAAAGAAAAGGATGGGTTCAACGGCCTACATACCCTTTACATATCGCCGCTGAAAGCCCTCACGCAAGATATTCATCGTAATTTGTTACAGCCCATTGAAGAGATGGCGCTGCCTATAACGGCAGAAACACGCACAGGCGATACGCCCTCACACAAGCGCCAGCGTCAACGTAAAAAGCCGCCAAACATCCTGCTTACCACACCAGAATCGCTCATGCTGATGTTGAGCTACGCCGATGCCGATAAGCTTTTTGGCAAGCTTAAACGCGTGATCATCGACGAAACGCACAGTTTAATGGCCAACAAGCGCGGAGACTTTCTTTCACTCGCCCTCGCGCGGTTAAGCGTTCTATCACCGCATTGTAAGCGTATTGGCTTATCAGCCACCGTGGCATTTCCCGAAACGCTAGGTGCGTGGCTGGCTGGCAGTGACGGTGTAGCTAATATTGTAAAAGTGAAAGCGGGTGAAAAACCTAAGGTGGAAATGCTGCACTCTAAAGCGCGCATGCCTTTTGGCGGCTTTATGGCTCGCTACGCCATCGATGATATTTACCAGGCCATTGAAAACGCCAAAACCACACTGGTTTTTGTGAATACGCGAGCTCAGTCAGAGCTGTTGTTTCAAATGCTGTGGGAGGCAAACAAGGCTGCGCTACCCATTGCCCTTTATCACGGCAGCTTGAGCAAAGAGCAGCGTCGTAAGACCGAAGCCATGATGGCAAGCGGCATGCTGAGGGCAATTGTATGTACGTCGGCCTTGGAGTTAGGTATCGACTGGGGTGATGTAGACAAGGTCATACAAGTTGGCGCACCTAAAGGTGTAAGCAGGCTGCTGCAAAGGATAGGGCGAGCAAACCACAGGCTCGACGAGCCAAGTGAAGCGTTGCTCGTACCGGCAAACCGTTTTGAAGCGCTGGAATGTCAGGCGGCGATCACCGCTATTGAAAAAGGGGAGCTAGACGGGGAAAGCCCACAGCCAGGGGCACTGGACATTGTCCCGCAATTTATATTGAACTGCTTGTGTAGTAGGGCTGATAGCCCAGATACCTTGTATCAAGAGATACTTACCGCCACGCCATATCAAGGGTTGGATAGAGATGATTTCGATAAGCTGTGGCAGTTTACTCAAGACGGCGGCAGTGCGCTTAATGCGTATGAGAGATATCAACGCCTCACAAAAAACGACGATGGCACTTACTCGCCAGCGAATCGGCGGGTTATTCAACGGCACAGACAAAATATCGGCACAATCGTTGAAGCGGGTCGGCTTAAAGTAAAGCGTATACGAAGAGGAAACCAGGGCAAGATTATAGGTGAAGTAGAAGAGTATTTCGCCCAGCAGCTAACGCCCGGAGACACCTTCTATTTTGCAGGAGAAGTATTGCGTTTTGAGGCTATTCGCGACATGCAGCTACACGCTAAGCCTGCAAAAGCAAAAGAGCCGAAAATACCAAGCTATGCGGGTGGCCAAATGCCGCTATCTACTTACTTGGCGGAAGGGGTACGGGCAATTTTGGCTACTCAGAAATCATGGAGAGCACTGCCTGCACAGGTACAAGAGTGGCTTAAACTTCAACAGGCGTTTTCTCAATTGCCTAGTCCTGACAACGTGCTTGTAGAACAATTTCCGTTTAGACAGGCGCACTATACCTTGTACTACACCTTCGACGGACGCAAAGCGAACCAAACCTTAGGTATGTTGCTAACGCGACGAATGGAAAAAATGGGCATTAAGCCTTTAAGCTTCAGCGTGACCGATTACGGATTATCGGTGGCTTCAGTAAACGCCATCACACAAGGGCAGCTCCAGCAGCTATTCCAGCCAGATATTTTAGGGGACGAGTTAGAAGACTGGATGTTGCAGGCACCTATGCTTAAGCGCTCGTTCAGGCAAGTGGCGGTGGTGAGTGGGCTCACTGAACAGCGCTATCACGCCAGCCAAAAAACCATGAAGCAGGTCACGTTCTCCACGGACCTTATTTACGATACGTTGCGTGAACATGACCGCGACCATATCTTACTTAAAGTAGCGCGGGCCGATGCAGAACGTGAGCTACTTGATTTACGGCGACTCGCTAATTTACTTATTCGCTATGTAGATTCAGCGATATTAGTGAATCTTGAAAAGCCGTCGCCCATGGCCATTCCAATAGTGCTGGATGTGCGTAGTGAACAAGTGAAAGGCGCTGGAGCACAGGCGATCATCGAGCAAGCTAATTTATATGCAGAAGCTGAAACCATGTTAGATGAAGTTCGTGCATTGTTATCGGGGGCTAGCGTTGAATAACGTGAAGATAAACACGACCTGTAGGCTTCGCTTTAATACCTTGGCGATGTACTTCACGCCTGACACCTTGCTCAACTAACAAGAGCGGTCAGAATGCGGAAGCTTGAAGCGTAGTCCCGCAAAATTAACGAGCGGTTTCAAACCGATAATAAAAACTCACAAACGAAGAGCAAAAGAGGAAATTTTGGCAATAAGCGATGCTTGGCTAACCGAAAAAGTAAGCCAGCGCCACATCACTATTACAAAATATGCAGACTACTTGTGGCTGTTAGACGCGCGCGGTGTGACGTATTTACCCGCATGCGATTGGCTTATAGTGTCTGATCTCCACTTAGAAAAAGGCAGTTATTTACGCAGTTATGCGAACCCGCTGCCGAGTTTAGATTCCACTGCCACGTTAACGCGGTTAGAAAGTATCATCGAAGATTACAAGCCACTGCGAGTTATCAGCTTAGGTGACAGCTTTCACGATAAACACAGCATGTCGCGCATGACCACTGAGGACCGTCAGCACTTATGCAGATTAGTTGATAGTGTGAACGAGTGGATGTGGGTAGAAGGTAATCATGACCCAGATTTACCCGACGGCATACCGGGTACGCCGTGTTTTGAAATAGTGTTAGATAATATAGTATTTAGACACGAAGTAGAAACGAGTGAAACTCGTGCTCAGGTTATTGGCCATTATCACCCCAAAAAGCGCACAACCATTACTCGCCGCCGTTACTCAGGCAAATGCTTTACTAACAACGAAAATGTATTTGTGATGCCAGCCTTTGGTCAGTTCACTGGTGGGCTAGATATAGATGAAGAGGTAATGCTAACGCTTCTGCCTAAACGCTCACGACAGGTATTCATGCTCTACGACAACATTATATTTAAAGTATGAACCACCAAAATGGGGTCAGAGTACATTTCCACCGCGGCAGAATTAAAAAAGGGGTCAGAGTACATTTTGTGACATAGATTTGTCTCGGAAAATGTACACTGACCCCATTGTTTCAAATAATGTACTCTGACCCCATTATTCGGGTTAGTCGCGCCAGCGCTTGGTTAGTTCGTCGTAGGCGTCTATGCGGCGGTCGCGGAAGTAAGGCCAAATGCGCTTCACCTGTTCGGTACGTTCCATATCAAGCTCTACGGTTAGCGTGGTTTCACCTTCAGCTTCGGCTTTGGCCAAAATCTCACCTTGCGGGCCTGCTACAAAGCTTTGTCCCCAGAACTGAATACCTGGATCACCTTCAACAGGTGACGCTTCAAATCCAGTGCGGTTTGCCACGATAACCGGTACTGAGTTTGCCACAGCGTGAGAGCGCTGAATGGTTTCCCATGCACCATGCTGACGGGTACGTTCTTCTTCTGTGTCAGTTAAATCCCAGCCGATTGCGGTAGGGTAGAACAACAAGTCCGCACCTGCCATCGCCATTAGGCGCGCCGCTTCTGGATACCACTGGTCCCAACACACCAATACGCCAAGTTTACCTACGCTGGTTTCAATAGGCGTGAAGCCCATATCGCCCGGTGTGAAGTAAAACTTCTCGTAAAAGCCTGGGTCATCAGGAATATGCATTTTACGATATTTGCCCGCAATTTCTTTACTGCGGTCGAACACGACTGCGGTGTTGTGATACAAACCTGAACCGCGCTTTTCAAATAAAGATGTCACCAACACGATATTGTGTTTTTCGGCTAGTTCACCAAAAAATTCTGTCGCAGGTCCAGGAATTGGTTCAGCCAAATCAAAGGCGTCAGTATCTTCTTGCTGGCAAAAATACAGGGTGCTGTGTAGTTCTTGAAGCAAAATACACTCGCATCCTTCAGCGGCTAATTTGGCAATTTGCTCGGCACTTTTATTCCAGTTCGTTGCTTTATCGTTATCGGCAACGGCCTGTTGTACCAGACCCACTTTTAGCTTAGCTGGGCGCATGTAATGACACTCCTTTCTTTAAGGTGGTGATAATCGAATCTTTTAATGTATTTCTGGGAACCTGCATGGAAATGCAATGCAAGCTGCCGTATTGTCTTACGAGTACACTGCAATCGATTGGTTCAACAATATGATTGGGATGTGCTCTTTGTACAGTCTCAATGGCTTCTGCGTCTTCCTCTTCACCGTAAACAGGCAATAATATTGCGTTGTTACAAATTAAGTAATTTGCGTACGATGCCGGCAGGCGATCCCCTTCGTCATTTACAATATTAGGCAGCGGCAGATGAAACTGTTCATGCTCAGGCAGCTCAAGGGCGCACTCGTCGCACAACGCTTTCAACCCTTCAAAATGACTGTCATTAGGACGGTTGTTACACGCCTGGATCACTAGGCCTTTGTTCGGCGTGAAACGCACTAATGTGTCGATGTGACCGTCAGTATCATCGCCTTCTAAATGACCATGCTGCAAAATAGTAACTTTGCAGCAGCCTAGCATATCTTTAAATGCATCTTCGTAAGCGCTTAGCGACATATCACCATTACGCTCAGGGTTAAGTAAACACTGGGCAGTACTTAATAGGTGTCCGTCTTCATCAATTTCCAGCGCGCCACCTTCTGCCACAATTGGGCTGCTGCGAAGTACAGATTTACACATGCTGGCAAGATAACGCTGATTCGCCAGATTATCTTCAGCGGCGTTAAACTTATTGCCCCAACCGTTAAAGCGAAATTCTACCGGCGAGCCATTGCCTTCACTGTCTTTACACGTGATGAAGCCGTAGTCGCGCATCCATGTGTCGTTAAATGAGGCCGGAACAATAAGCACTCGAGCGTTCTCTGGTAAACGAGAATTAAGATCGTCTACGTCACTCGGCGCACATAATAAAATCACACCCGCATCGTTGCGGTTTACTGCAGCAATCACGTTCAGATACGTCGCTCTCGCGTTTTCTAACCATGGAGCCCAGTCGGTTTGCGCATGAGGCCACGCTAACATAACAGCATCAATGTTATGCCATTCAGGCGCCATAGTACGGTTGCCGTGCATAGTAAAATTCCAAATAGCTACGAAATAGGGTTCGGATTATAGCCATGCCTCAGCATGAGACCAAGGCAAATGGCGATGAAATTAATTGGCGGTGACGATTACTTTAAGCCATGAGGACAACTGAAATGACAGAAAAAAGGGGCAGTCTTTATTTTAAATGCCGCCCACCGTTGAGGTGAAGGGTTTGCCCTGTCACATAGTCACTATCAAATAAATAGTTCACGGCTTTCACGGCCTCTTGCTCCCCCGGTACTATCTCTAACAGTGATTTTTCTAACGCTTTTTGCTTATAAGCTTCGTCATCACCCTCATTGAACATAAGCAAAGCTGGGGCAATGCTATTTACTTTTACCTTTGGTGCGAGCTTCTTAGCAAATGATAGGGTCAGGTTGTGCAGGGCTGCCTTACTTGCCGCATAAGCCATGTGTTTCTCGCTGCCTGTTTCTTGAACGTAGTCAGTCATATGAATAATGTCAGACTGAACGTCGCAATCACAAAGAGCCTTTTCAAGTGCCAAGTTTATGCGGTAAGGGGCAACAGCATGGACCAACATCATTCGTTCAATCAAGCTATGCTTGTCATGGTTATCTTTTTCTTGCGCCCAATCTGACGCGTTGTGGATCACCGCTCGATAGGTTTTACTGATTGCCTTAATCTCATCAATTGCTCGATCAATAGCCGCCTCAGTGCTAAAATCCGCCTGTAAGACTGTAGCACCTTTATCCTCAAGCATTGAAATACTTGGACGAAGTGTTCGATAAGTCACGACAACGTGGTGGCCCTGGTCAAGTAAACTATTGGCCATAGCTAAGCCTAAACGTTGACTTGCGCCTGTAATTAACACAGGTGAATTCAAGATGATGTCCTTCTTTCGTAAAAGGTAACGGTTTTATTATTCTGTGCCAAATGCACAGTCGGTAGCAATGACATTAAATAAAAGTCATGTTGCCAAGTAATCGATCTGTAACGAACTCATGCTCGTACAAGATCAAAAAAGAAGTAACTACGGATAAAGTAATGTTAGTAAAAGAAGCGGTAATTGTGCGCGACGCACTAGACCCCTCTATTTCAGAGCCAGCACAACGTGTACGAGAAGCATTAGAAGCTAAAGGTTTAGAAACACCTATGGTGGCTAATGGTCTTACTGACGAGCAAAAGCGCAAACGAATTGAAAGTGCTATGCGTGACGTAATGGACACGCTTGGCCTTGATCTAACTGACGACAGTTTGTGTGATACGCCCACGCGAATCGCTAAAATGTATGTTAATGAAATCTTCGGTGGATTGGACTACCGCAAATTTCCTAAGATTACTGCCATTGAAAACAAGATGCATATTGACCAGCCTGTACAGGTATCTGATATAAGCCTGACCAGCACCTGCGAACACCACTTTGTTACTATTGATGGCACGGCAACCGTTTCTTATATTCCAAAAGATACAGTAATCGGCCTTTCAAAGATTAACCGTCTTGTGGGTTTCTTTGCTCAACGTCCACAGGTACAAGAGCGTTTAACTCAACAAGTGTTAGTTGCGTTGCAGACGTTGACCAATACTGAAGACGTAGCGGTGAGCATTAACGCCACGCACTATTGCGTTAAGGCGAGAGGGATCCGTGATACTAATTCATATACGAAAACGTCTGCGCTCGGCGGCCGTTTCCTTACTGATAATGAATTGAAACGAGAGTTCTTTCGGTAGTTGATGGTTGTTTGTTTCGGAACTTTATTCAAGAACTTTAAAAGCCGCTCATGAAGCGGCTTTTTGTTTGCTAACATTTTGCTACGCTTTCCAACGCGCTTTATTTGATAACAAGCTCTGCATCCAGTGAATCGACAATCAAATTGATACGGCCACCAATACCATCGGCCGCCGTTAAACTGAGTACTTTGTTACAGCACCCACAAGATTCATGCTGTTCGTGATACATGTCGCGAACTGTTTCTAGCTGGAAGTCATTTATTGCGCCGCAATACGGGCACATGTATTCCAAAGCACTATCACTTTGCATCGTTTTATCCGTTACCATGTTAAACATATCCATATGACATAAGTCGAATCCCGCTGTGTAATACCTCTGCGTGAAGCAAGAAACAAACCACACACAACAAGAAGAGTGCTACTTCCGCGTCAATCAGTTTGAAAGCCAGTCAAACACAGGCCAAGCTACCAAAGTTATGCGGAAGCTACGTGAACTATCTATTCACTATAAAAAGTATAGTGGGTATTTATTGGTGTGCCTGTGAAAAAATGACTTATTCGATAAGTCACTGGCAGTAAAGATAATTAATTTGGCGACTAAGCTGCGGATAACTTGCTAACCACTTTTCAAACAGCAATTAGCAAGATATGACGAAAGCTCGAGCTCTAATCAGTAAGAAGCCACATTTGTTGAAAAGGCTCAAGCAATAGTGGTGACCCATTCATTTCGACCGTTTCATCAGTTAGCAAATCTCGGCTTGATGCGCCCTTTAGTGTTGCCAAAAGGCTACGCTGAATGGTCTGAGGGTGCTCACTGAAGTTACATATCACAAGAAGCTTGTGACCCTGTGTATTTTCCCGAAGAAAAGCAAAGCAATGATGGTTATCGGCATCTAAAATTTGGGTGCTAGATTGCCCGAAAATCGCATTCTGCTTTCTAATTGCTATCATTTTGCGCAATCCGCTAAACACGCGAAGGCTCGCAGTCTCTGTAGGGTTGGCAGGCGGCGTGTTTCCTAGCGCCAATTCTGTATCTGCGCGGGTAACAGCAATTCGGTTTACCCATCTGTCGTCGTGCTTTTTGGTGTCATCAAATCGATAGCTGTAGTCATTAAGCTTGCCTACTTCATCACTTGAGTAAAGTAGCGGAATACCTCAATGCTAAAGGTGATACCGTAAAGCAGCATCATTCGTTTCACAGCGTCATCAATGCCTTTTGAATCGTTGGATTTAAGTGCGCCTTCTAGCCCACATAAAGAGGCCAGTGAACCACACACACGACAATCGCCGTTAGAAGGGTTTTCAGCAAACGGCACGCCGTTGGCAAAACTTCCTTCAAAACGACCGGTATAAAATTGATTAAGAAAATGGCGGTGATCGAATGCGTTAATACCCAGTTCGTTGGCTACCACGTCGTCGAAGGTCCATCCTATATCGTCGTGGCATCGCACGTAGTTCACCCATGTGCAGTTCTCAGAAATAGAGAAGCTCTTTTTCATTGAGCGCGTAAGCAAACGGGTTTTACGCGTGGCTAACGAATTCCATAGCAGTGCCATTAGCAAAGGGTTGTAGGATAGCTGACACTCATCTTTGTCGATGTACTTAAGTACTTCGTCAGGGTGCACGATGGCTTCTGACTTAAAGACCACGGCAGGCGCTACAATTTGTAAGCAACAGTTGAACGCTTGTATAAGAACGTGGGCCTTTTCCTGATTTTCGCAGTTAGTACCGAGCTCTTTCCAAATAAAGGCCAACGCATCTAAACGCAATGCAGCGCTACCTATATTGGCAAGAAACAACATTTCAGACGTGATAGCGTTAAACACCTCAGGATTACTGTAGTTTAAATCCCATTGAAAGCTGTTAAATGTCGTCCATACCCATTTTTCTATCTGTTCATTAAAGGTAAAGCTACCTCTTCTTACCTGGGGAAATATTTCTCTTAAAGTATGTTCGTACTGATCGGGAATGGTTCTGTCATCGAAAAGGTAGTAGTAGTCT
Source organism: Alteromonas sp. CH_MED4-4 (assembly GCF_037029575.1). Taxonomy (NCBI): domain Bacteria; kingdom Pseudomonadati; phylum Pseudomonadota; class Gammaproteobacteria; order Alteromonadales; family Alteromonadaceae; genus Alteromonas; species Alteromonas sp. CH_MED4-4. Next base: position 52,661 of record NZ_JAYMEU010000020.1, read on the forward strand.
TGAAACTGCTTCTCACCAGCCAGTGCAGCTTTCGCCCAAGCGTGCTCGTCAGAGGTATGATTGAACACAAAGTCGAGAACAAGATTTATTCCCTCTTTCTGAAGTGCTGAAGCAAGCTTTTCCAGGTTTTTCACTGTGCCTAGCGTTGGATTAACCTTGCGATAATCCGACACAGCATATCCTCCATCGCTATCCCCTTTGGGCGCATCGTATAAAGGCATTAAGTGCACATAGGTAACGCCTAAAGACTTAAAGTAGGGAATTTTGTCATGCAAGTCATTCAGAGTGGGACCCATCAGGTCAACATAACAGGCCATGCCGACTTGCTGTTCATCGCGATACCAAAGCGGGTTTTTTAACCTTTCATTATCAAGCTTTTTGAGGGCTGGTTTACGGCTTTTTAACCCGTCTCTTAATATTTCAACCAGTTTTTGTAAATGAAAGTAGCAGTCATACTGGTGCCCATAAACGTAGGTATATTTGTCAAAAAGACGAGGAAAATGTTCCTTCAAGCGACGCGTAAAAGTTGTTGCATCTTTCTTACTTAGGCCAGATAAATCGGTTGATGCCAAGATTCGGTCTAAACATACACCACTGTCAGCAGCATAGCTCATAGAAAACTCCAAAGTGCGACGCTTAGGTGCGTCATACAACCTATCCTAATTAACAGGTTTACAGGCTTTTTAAATTCTGTTAACTTTTATCTTAAACGATTAAGCTCATTTATCAAGTTTATTACATCGTTATTTTTGACCTACTGAATGCGTGCAATGATCAACGTGTTTTTGTGAAGTTTAGAAGGGCTGAACAAGGCCTTTCATACCGTGCTTGTGAGACAGACTATGCCCAATCATGATCCTAGTAGCAGAATTATCAGATGGCTAACCTACCTAATGTTTATGATGTTTGCGATGACGTCAGACTCGGTAGGCGAGATAATCAAAGAAGTGAAAGTGGCGTTCTCTGTCACCAATGCTCAAGCAAGCTTAATGCATTCACTCCCCATGTTAGGTATTGCCTTATCGGGTCTTTTCCTAGGTTTTTTGGCTGATAAGTTAGGCCGCAAGCCTACCATTATCATTGGTTTAGCGTTGTTTGGCCTTGCATGCTACAGCTTCTTAATTGCTAACGACTTTGTGTTGATTGTTAGTTTAATGAGCTTATCTGGCGTTGCCGTGGGCATCTTTAAAACAGGTGCGCTGGCGCTCATCGGTGATATTTCAACATCGACCAAACAGCACACAGCTACTATGAATGGGGCAGAAGCCTTCTTTGGCGTTGGTGCAATTATCGGGCCTCTTATTGTCGCTTATCTCATTCATCAAGGCGTTGCATGGCAGTGGCTTTATGTAATCGCCGGTGGTGTTTGTACGCTACTTATAATCGGTGCTTTGCTGGTGAAATACCCCGCTTACACTCGCGATACAGCCTCAGGTGAAAAGAAAGTATCGATAGCGCAGAGCTTAAGTTTAGTGAAAAACCCCTATGCTTTAGGATTTTCAGTAGGCGCGTTTTTATATGTCGCCGCAGAAAGCGCCATTTATGTGTGGATGCCGAGTTATTTAGTGTGCGACGCGACTACGCTTAAAGCGACCTATGATTGTTATACTGAAGGCTTCTCTCAGACCCTTGCAATATACTCGGTAACGGCATTCTTTATCCTTCGTGCTGCAGGGCGTTTCGTAGGCATCTGGATGATGTCTCACTTCAACTGGGCATTGGTTCTTATGGTGTTCACTGGTGCTATTGTACTGTGTTTCGGTCTTGGTCTGTGGGGCGGAAAACAGCTTGCGTTGTTTCTATTCCCGCTAACGGGCATTTTTATGTCAGTAATTTATCCTACCTTTAACTCAAAAGGCATAAGCTGTTTCCCAAAACATCAACACGGAAGCGTAGCCGGAGTAATCTTGTTCTTCACCGCAGCAGGTGCGGCTGCAGGGCCTTTCATCATGGGCCTGGTGAGCGACGCCAACGGTGGCGACGCCAAGTATGGCTTTATGGTAGCCACGGGTTTTGCTGCCGTGCTCTTTGTTGGCTTGGTGTATAACTACATTAAGAACCCTACCAAAGAACGTTTAGCGGAAATTGAGGCAAGCGAATACTCCAACTAAATGCAATGCTCGCTCTTTATTCCTTAAAACCGTAACGTGCCGGGCTTGCTCTCGGCACTGGTTTTTCCTCACGTTGTTGTTTAAGCTTCGGTTATTCCTATCAGTTTCTAGTCTAATCACGTTCCATGGATGAGTTAAAACAAGCGCAAGCCCTTTACGACACTCTTGTAGAATTTGCAGTGACCTACAGTTTCCAAATTGTAGGCGCCATCATTATTTTTCTGCTTGGCTGGTGGGTGGCCAATAAAATAGGCCACATGGTTGAAAACCTGATGGTCAGCAGAAATATCGATATTACGCTGAGCCGCTTTACCGGCGGTGCCAGCAAGCTAGTGGTATTGGGTATCGTAATAATTATAGCATTAGGTAATGTGGGCATTAGCGTAACCCCACTTATAGCCGCCGTAGGTGCTGTAGGTTTAGGTGCAGGTTTAGCTATTCAAGGTATGTTGGCCAATTATGCCGCTGGCTTTACCATAATTATTACCCGTCCTTTCGTTGTTGGCGACACTATCCGCGTGCGTGGTGTTGCAGGGGTGGTCGATCAAGTCATGTTGCCCTATACCATTCTTATTGACGAAGACAATGTTCACATCCAAATACCCAACAAACTGATAGTCGGTGAAATCTTGCATAATTCTGCAGAGAACATGTTGATTGAACTTGAAATTGGCGTTGCCTATTCCAGTAAGGTCGATGAGGTAATCGATGTGATTCGCAAGGCTGTTGAAACGGTAGATGGAGTCAGCGAAGAAAAGTCACCCGCCATTGGTGTAGATAATTTTGGCGACAGCAGTATTAACTTTGGTATTCGGGTTTGGGCGGCAGCTGTAAGGCATTTCGAAGTGCGCTATGCACTAAACCAAGCCATTTTTAATGCTCTTCAGCAGCATGATATTGAAATACCATTCCCGCAGCGGGAAGTTAGGATGCTCGACCAATAAAAGTTTGTATCGCTATTGATAAAAATGCCGAATAAGAGACCCCTTATTCGGCATTTTTCTATTACGGCTTCGCGATTTTTAGATTTCGTATAGCTCTAGGGGTAAACCGTCAGGATCTTGGAAAAATGTAAAGCGTTTGCCGGTGTATTCATCGGTTCTCACTGGCTCGCATTCAACTCGCTTATTCGTTAGGTGGTTGATCATTTCATCAAGGTTGTCCACCTTGAACGCTAAGTGCCTAAGTCCTTGCGCTTCTGGGCGCGACGGTCTTTGCGGTGCCCCCGGAAACGAAAAAAGCTCAATCTGACTGCCATCAGGTAACGCGAGGTCACATTTGTAAGAGTCTCTGGCTTCACGGTAGTTTTCATCAATAATCGAGAAGCCCAACACGTCCGTGTAAAACGTCTTTGAGCGAGGGTAGTCACTACAAATGATAGCAACGTGGTGAAAGCCTTTCAGCATCTTAATTTCCTTAATATTTATGCTTACGGCATCTCTTGACCGCGAGCAGCCTCAAATAACTTGTACCAGTGCTCTCGACTTAAATGAACATCTTCAGCCTTTTGGCTTGCTTTAATTCTGTCAATATTGGTACTGCCCAAAACGGGCGCAATGTTGGCAGGATGTCGCATCAACCAGGCCAAAACAATCGCTTCAGGCGTAGTTTGATATTCACCTGCAAGTTGAGCCACTAAGTCTGCTGTTGCACGGTCATTACTATTTTCAACTTTTGCACCTGTGTATCTACCTTGTGCCAAGCTTCCCCATGCCTGAAGTTGCACGTTGTTCATCATGCAGTATTCAAGTGTGCCGGGCGCATAACCTGTATCGCGATTAGCAGCACTGTTGGTAGTAATGCCGTCTTCTAACCAGTCTCTAAAGCCAAGGCTCATTTCAAGTTGGTTGGCAACAATCGGTGTGGAAAGTGCAGACTGCAGGTAATTAATTTGGTGACCATGCATGTTTGAAACGCCAACATGCTTTATTTTACCTTGCTGCTGAAGCAGCTTCAGTGTACCGGCGACTTCGTCTAGCTCCATAAGTGGATCTGGACGATGCAGCAGCAGTATATCAAGCTGTTCTATTCCTAATCTAGAGAGAATGCCTTCAACCGACGTGTGAATGTGATTTGCTGAAAAGTCGTAACGCTTTGGTCCTAAATCATCCTCAAATCGTATTGCACATTTAGATTGGATAATCATTTTGTCTTTTAATTCGGGCGCTTGCTTGAGCGCTTCACCAAAAACCGTTTCGGCTTTGCCGAACGTATAAATATCAGCATGATCAAACACATTAATATCTAAACTCAGCACAGTATCAATGATGCTTCTTGCTTGGCTTATATCGGCTTTGGTTGCCGGTTTGTCGTTCCAACCGCCACCTAAGCCCATGCATCCATATATTAAGCGGCTTGCGTGTGGAAAGTGTGCATTCATGTCATTTTCTCCCTGTTTGAGAATATCGAGTGGGCAGGGCCTGTATTAGCTCAAGGCTTGTTTTAAAAGCACTGTAATATGGTCCAAGCGATAAGAAAAGTCTGATTAGGCGAGCGTATTTTTACTGTCGACCGTTAGCCTAGCTTGAAGGTTTATGGTGTTGCAGCACCGATAAAGATCATTTTTGCGATGTAGGCGTGTATTTAAATTAATCAGTGGGCTTTTTAAAAGCTGAGTTCAAGGAAAAGAGGGCATATGTTTAAGCAGTTAGTTTCAATGATTATGGCGGGTATGGTGTGTGTGGGCTTGTCTGGCTGTACTGGCGTACCTGACAAGGTAGTGCCGGTTGAAGGCTTTGAGCTTCCTCGTTATTTAGGGAAGTGGTATGAAATAGCGCGCTTTGACCATAGCTTCGAAGAAGGATTAAGCGAAGTTACGGCAACCTATAGCATGCGCGATGACGGAGGGGTTAAGGTAATTAATCGCGGTTTTTCAGTAGAAGAAAATGCATGGGATGAAGCCGAGGGCAAAGCGTATTTTGTAGAGTCTGAAACGACAGGGCATCTGAAAGTATCGTTCTTTGGCCCATTTTACGCTAGCTATGTAATTATGGAGCTAGATAAAGAAGGTTATCAATATGCTTTGATAACAGGCCCAGATAAAGACTACCTTTGGATTTTAGCGCGAACACCTTCTATTTCAGATGAAGTCCGCACCCGTTTACTAGAAAAAGCGACATCGGCTGGGTACGACGTTAGCAAGCTTATTTGGGTAGAGCACGGCGAAGAGAATTCATAGCCACTTTCGAGCGAGTTGTTCTGCGCGCAAAATGGGAATTGTGCTATTATTGCGCGCATCTTCCCCTCTGTTTGAATAAGTACTAAGAGAGACAAGGCATGCAAACGCTCACCATTACTACGCCAGACGATTGGCACCTTCACTTTCGCGATAACGAAATGCTAGCTGAAACAGTGCCTGCAACCGCACGTTGTTTCCAGCGCGCTATTGTTATGCCAAACCTTGTACCACCGGTGGTTAATGCTGAAATGGCCATGGCGTACAAAGGGCGAATTGAAGCTGCGCGACCTAAAGGCAGTAGCTTTGAGCCATTAATGACCTTATTCCTTACTAATCAAACTACACCTCAAGACATTATCGATGCAAAACAAGCGGGCGTAACTGCGTGTAAGCTATATCCTGCAGGGGCCACTACTAATTCAGACGCCGCAGTAAAAGGCATTCAGGCTTTATACCCCGTATTCCAAGCCATGCAAGAGCAAGGCTTATTGTTGCTAATTCATGGTGAAGTGACCGAACATCACATTGATATTTTTGACCGTGAAAAAGTGTTCATTGATACCCATTTAGGGCCTATCGTTGACGCATTCCCTAAGCTGAAAGTGGTGTTTGAGCATATTACAACAGCAGATGCCGCAAGCTTCGTAGCGGGCGCCAGCGAATTTGTTGGAGCCACCATTACCCCTCAGCACTTATTGTTAAACCGCAACGATTTACTGGTTGGCGGCGTACGCCCTCATAACTATTGCTTGCCAGTACTAAAACGTAACACGCATCAAAAAGCGTTGCGCGATATGGTGGCAAGCGGCAACAAAAAATTCTTCCTAGGTACCGACTCGGCACCTCATGCAAAACATAAAAAAGAAAATGCTTGCGGCTGCGCGGGTTGTTATAGCGCATGGTCTGCAATTGAGCTTTATGCCGAAGTGTTCGAGCAGCTAGGCGCAATAGATAAGCTTGAAGGATTTGCTAGCCATTACGGTGCAGATTTTTATGGTTTACCACGAAATACGACTACAATGACATTAGTGAAAGAGTCGTGGACGGTGCCAGAACAAGTAACCCTAGCTGATGGCACCGATATGGTTCCATTTTATGCGGGGCAAACGTTGCAGTGGAAATTAGAAAAGGCATTTCAAGCGTAGTTTTTGTTGTTATTGTCTGTTTATGTGCCCTGTGGAGTTCATCCACTTGGGCACAAGCATTCTCTTACTCTCACGCCCCCGATTTACCAAGTACCCTTTCTCCCTCTGAGAAGCAGAGTATTCAATCTTACTCACTCACAGTGTTTAAAAATGCCTTATCAAAAAATGGCATTGATTTAACGCCTGCTACTAACACTTTATCGAATAGTGCCGACGTCCTTATCAATTTGATCAGAGATGAAAATAACGAAGATAGTTATTATTGGATCACGCCGCTATTTGCCTTTGAATGTGGAAATAATGTTCGTTGTACGCCTAATGCGGGCAGTCAGGCAACGACAATAGCAGTGAGCTATATCGCACTGAGCAAAAGTGAAGGTTCTGCCGATATTGCAGAGCGGATGAGCGAGCTGATTGCTCAATACAAAGGTTCAGACGACTTCACATTGCTTGCTAGCGCAATGCGGGATGAACTGAAAGCATCTTTCCCGGCCACAATACTTACTTTTGGAACACTAAGCTTAGCAGGTGAGCTGCATGCTAATACCGACAATCTTTGGGTCATCGCCGACATTGTGCCACTTTTTTCAGAGGTGGGAGTGCGAGGAAAGCTTAAAGGCATTGCTGCAGACTTGGTCAGAGACATATTAGATGAGATGACGCTCAAGCAGAGTATCCTTTCCGCGCCATGGGAACGTATTGCAAAGGAAGCAATGACCAAGTCTAACGTATTGGTATTCTCAGTAATTCGCACGCATGAAAGAGAAAGCGTGTTTCACTGGGTAACGCCGGTATCAAGAAACCTTCATGGACTGTACGGCATTGATAAGCCCTATTTTGAATCCTTTGCCAACGTACCAAAGAACTTTAGGGTTGGTACCTTATTGGAAGACTACCGCTATAACGTTGCGATAGAGCATGGCTTCAAAGTAAAAGCCTATGATTCGTGGCAGGCATTAGTGGACGCACTGATCAACAACGAAATTGATACTATTTTCGGTTCTCAGGGGGCAATTGACTTTGGATGTAACCCAAAACAATTTAAATGTGAGACAATAACCCTATCGAGTAAGTACGACATTTCAACGGCCTACCTAGCACTGTCAAAGAAAGACACCTGTGTTTTGGTTTTAGAGAAGCTCAAGTTAGCGGCGGCCGGTGTGAAAATGAGTGACAAGTTTAATGAGCAGCTTTCTTCCTGGAGTGACATGGTGTCCCAAGAATACGGCATAGCTCATCATACCGAACATGGTGTAGTGCACCTTTGGAACCCAAATTAATGACAGTTGAAACAGTTAAGCATTTAGATATAAACCCTGCCATCACCAAGGCGCTAGACTCACAAGGCATTTACCAACTTTCCCCTATACAGGCACAATCGCTCCCTGAGGCGTTGCAGGGGAAAGATGTGATAGGCCAAGCGCAGACGGGCAGCGGCAAGACTCTGTGCTTTGTAATTCCTGCCTTGCAGCACGTAGAAGTGAATGATTTTACCACGCAGGCTATCATACTTTGTCCTACCCGAGAGCTTGCTGATCAAGTGGCTCAGCAGTGCCGTTCGGCGGCTAAGAACATCGGTAATATTAAAGTGACCACGTTATGTGGTGGCCAGCCTATGGGGCCGCAGATTCAGTCACTGAAACATAGCCCTCACATCATTGTGGGCACGCCGGGTCGCGTAATGGACCATGTGGAAAAGCGTCGAATTGACCTAAGTAACGTAAAGTTGCGTGTCCTCGATGAAGCCGATCGCATGTTAGATATGGGCTTTGAAGACGATTTACGCATTATTTTCGGTCAAACGCCAAAACAAGTGCAAACCCTATTGTTTTCTGCAACCTTTACGGAACAAATTGAGCGTGTAGCCAAGCAGTACCTGCACAACCCGGTAACCTGTAAAGTTGAGTCTCAAGACAGTAAACCCGCTATCACCCAATTGGGCTACAACGTGCTCCCGCACACACGCACTCAGGCGCTTAAAGCGGTACTTACCCACTACCAACCTAAAAATGCCATTGTATTTTGTAACCGCAAGGTTCAGGTAAATGAAGTGGTTGAGGAGCTTATCGAAGATGGCTTTAGCGCAGCTGGACTTCAGGGGGACTTGGAACAGCATCAACGCACATCGGTGCTAATGCAGTTCGCCAGCGATGCGCTACAAGTACTTGTTGCCACCGATGTAGCTGCGCGAGGGCTGGATATTGATGATGTTGCCTGCGTAATTAATTACACGGTAAGTGAAGAGCCGGAAACCCATATTCACCGCATTGGTCGCACGGCGCGAGCAGGCGCACAGGGCATGGCGGTCACGCTAGTCAGCGATGACGAAGAGCACTTTTTGCGAAAAATAGAAGTATTGCAAGAAAGCGATATTCCACTTAAAGGCGCACAAAGCCTGCGTTTTCATAAAAACAAAATTACTCAGCCTGAATTTACCTGTATTTCACTAAGCGCGGGTAAAAAGGAAAAGCTTCGCCCAGGCGATCTGGTGGGTGCACTTACCAAAGATGCGGGCATTCCTGGCGACGACTTGGGCAAAATTAAAGTTCAGAACAGCATGAGTTTTGTCGCAGTGAAAACGCGAAGCGTGAAAAAAGCCATGGCGCACTTTAGAGAAGGTAAGATTAAAGGAAAGCGTATTAGAGCCCGAAAGCTTTAATATGCGCTCTTAGATCTAAGTACTGACGTTATTCAATGGAAGGTGAGTGTGGTCGCTGAAACTGACTTGAGCGTGATACTGAAAAATCTGAATCCTGTGGCGAGTAGTGAAAATTACGTTTTTACTACCTTGCCTGCTGACAGATTAACTAGTGCGTTAATTTCAGTAGCTAAGGGGATGTTTCAAGAACGCGAGGGCACCACCCTTATTCTTCCGGTTGCCGCAGCCGAGAAAGCTAATCTGCAATTTGAAGGTTATTACCGCTGTATAACCTGTGAAGTGCATTCTAGTTTGGAAGCGGTAGGCATGACTGCAGCTATGTCCACCGCGCTGGGTAAGGCAGGAATTAGCGCCAACGTGGTGGCCGCTTATTATCACGACCATATTTTCGTGCCAGCTGAAAAAGCCGACTTGGCGATAGACGTTTTAACGTCGTTGTCTAACTAGGTCTGACCAATCTCTTCCTGCTTATTCTCTTTTCTCAAAAAACCATCAACCAGCCCCATGGTTAAGCAATATTGGGCACCATAGTAAGTTGTCATTACCCAAATGGTAGACAGTGGAAGCGGGGTTTTGAAAACCGACTGGGCGAGAATGGCATCTGATATCACAAAAAATAACGCACCGGTTACGATCAGCTTAGTTTGAGCCAACCACACTGCGGTTAAACCCATCAGTGTGATTACGCTAATATAGGCGACTACAGGGTAAAATAAGGCTTTCGACGCTGGCAGAATGTGCACTGCCATCATTACGGCAAAGCTAACCATAATAATACTAATGAACCACTTTGGTTTGCGTGAAATGATATGGTCGCCGGGCGTTTCTTGTAGGCGGCGATGCAGCAACGCAAAACACATAGCATACGTTAAATGGGCAACAAAAAAGCACGCCAAGCCGGTAATAAAACTATCAGCAAAGGGCAAGGCCAGACTAACATCTCCGGCAAGACTAAAAAGTAACGCCGCCAACACCATGTATCGCGGCATGGCGCTAAGTTTTGTATAGGCGAAAACTGCCAGTACCACAATAGGCAGGGCTTTGGGTAAGAATTGCGCCACGCAGGGGGTAAGCGGCAGCGTCGCCAGGTAAATCAACGCTAAGCTGCTAAAGACAATAGTTGTTCTTACATTCATATTTAGCCTTTTTGAAACTGCTCAGTCATACACTTCAACACGACAAAAAAAGCCCCAGTTTGGTGAAGCAAACATGGGGCTTTAGCTATCGTATTTTATGTACGCTACGTTCTATGTACTGTGTTTAGAGTACGCGAATTACCAAATTTTCACGCGTTCTTCTGGTGGTAAATACAACGCATCTTCTTCGGTCACGTTAAACGCTTCGTAGAATTCAGGTACGTTGCGAACAGCACCGTTAGTGCGGAACTTCGTAGGTGAATGGGTATCGGTTTGTACTTGGCTGCGCAACGCTTCTTCGCGATATTTGCTTGCCCAAACCTGGCCGTAACCAATGAATACACGCTGATCGCCAGTGAAACCGTCTAGTTCAGGGGCTTCTTCACCATCAAGAGACAGGTGGTAAGCTTTAAGTGCGATGCTGATTCCGCCAAGGTCGCCGATGTTTTCACCTAGGGTATATTCACCGTTTACGTGCAAGTCAGGCAGAACCTCAAACTGGTTATACTGTTCAATCAAGTTCGCAGTGCGTGCTTCAAACTCGCCGCGATCTTCATCAGTCCACCAGTTTCGCAGAACGCCGTCACCGTCGAAGGTTGACCCTGAATCATCAAAACCATGGCCAATTTCATGACCAATTACCGCGCCAATGCCACCGTAGTTAACCGCGTCTTCGGCGTTCATGTCAAAGAACGGAGGTTGAAGGATAGCCGCAGGGAATACAATTTCGTTTAGCGGTGGGTTGTAGTAAGCATTAACAGTTTGTGGTGTCATGCCCCATTCATGGGTCCACACTGGGCCGCCTTGTTTCTTAAGCATTTCTTCGTACAGCACGTCCGAAGAACGCTTAAGGTTTCCAAACAGGTCACTGGCATTAACTGTCAGCGCTGAATAGTCTCTCCACTGGTCTGGGTAACCAATTTTCACGGTAAACTTAGACAGCTTGTCTAGTGCTTGTGCACGGGTTTCATCTGTCATCCAATCAAGATTTTCGATACTTTCTTTGTAAGCTAACAACAGGTTATTAACCATTTCCATCATGCGATCTTTCGCTTCAGGCGGGAAGTGCTGTTTTACATAAACCTTACCGATTAGCTCGCCTACATGAGCATTTGAAAGGCTTACTGCACGACGCCATTGTGGCTGTTGCTCTTCGACACCGCGAAGCACTTTGCTGTAGAAAATGAAGTTTGCTTCATCAAGCTCGGCATTTAAGCGACTGGCTGAAGCATTTAACAAGCCCCACTTAAGGAACGTTTTCCAATCTTCCAGTGAGGTATCTGCAATAACGCCATCAATGTTTTGCATGTAGTCTTTTTGCAGGATGCCTAGCGAAGGAATGTCGCTAATGTCTGCTTCAGTAAGATAAGCGTCCCAGTCGAACTTAGGCATTAACGCTTTAAGTTCTTCAATTGTCAGCTTGTTATAGTTGGCAGCAAAGTTACGGGCCTGCTCTTTTTTCATATGTAGCTGAGCAATTTTAGTCTCAAGTGCGAACAGCATATCCGCACTTTCTTTAGGCGCGTCGAAACCCGCCAGCTCAAACATGGTTTGAATATGTTTAACGTAGGCATCGCGAATGGTTTGTGATGTTTCGTCGTCTTTGAAGTAGTACTCGCGCTCAGGAAGGCCTAAGCCCGACTGCCACGTGTACATCAAATATTCTTTTGGCGACTTAAGGTCAGGGTATTGAGTTAGGCTGAACGGTGTACCGTAGCCATAGCGAGCTGCATAAGCGAAATACTCAGCAAGGTCGGTGTAGTCTTCAATGGCTTCAATCTTAGTTAACTCAGGCTTTAGCGGTGTCATACCAAGTTCGTTGCGGGTTTCCATGTCCATATAGGCACGGTAAAAATCACCGACTTTTTGCTCGTCGCTGCCCGCTTTAAAGTCGCCTTCGGCAGACGATTTTATAATATCCATAACGTGATCTTGTGCTTCATCGCGAAGGATCACGAAAGAACCGTAGCTCGATTTATCTGCCGGTATTTCAAAATTATCAAACCATTTGCCGTTTACGTAGCGAAAAAAGTCATCACCCGGGTCAACAGACAGATCCATATTTTCTTTAATGACACCTGAAGAAAGCTGTTGCTGAGCTTCTTCGGTAGCCGCGCTCTGTGTCTGTTGTTCTGTGGATGAATTTTGTGGGCTACAAGCCGTGAGGGCCAGTGCCACGCTTAAGCTTAAAACGCTACGTAACATGTCGAGTTTTCCTTTTCATTTTATTGGGCGACATTTGGGCTTGCCGCTTATTGTTTTTAGTGCGTTGCGAAACCTGTGCATCCCTTCTAAAGAATGGTGTGGCGTATTGCGTGCACGCTTTTTACTAATTTTTAGCATGGCGGGGGGGATAGAAAAAGTGTTTATAGTGAAAATACACAGCTTGTAACAACTTGTAGGGCTAATTTCGCTATAGTGTTTTTTTTCACACACTACAACATTCAAGGAACGGCGATGGACTTACACAATACCCCTTTCGATAGCGTATCACCCTGTGAGTACGCCGATGCGCTGCCAAGAGAGCAGTTCATGCACTATGCGATAAAACCATTGTGGGAAGGCATGCCACGCATTGCGGGCCCAGCATTTACTGTTAAGTGTGAGCCGGGTGACCATCTTATGCTGCATGCGGCGATATATCGCGCAAGCCCCGGTGACATTATTGTTGTGGAAGCCGATGATGAATTCGCTGTTGCGGGCGGTAACGTCTGCGCGATAGCCCAGTCTCGCGGCATAAAAGGTTTCGTAATTGATGGTGTTATACGAGATCTTGCTGAGACCCGTGACAACAATTTTCCGGTATTTGCCAGAGGCGTTATACCCAAGCCAGGCGCCAAAAAGTGCATATCGCCGCTAAATGAGCCGATTACCTGTGCAGGTGTAACGGTTCACGCCGGAGACATTATTGTTGCAGACGAAGAGGGGATTGCAGTAATCCCAAAAGATGAGGCGTTAGCAGCCTATGATATTGCTCAAAAACGTGCCCAGAAAGACGGCTCTATGTCACTTGGGCAGTGGCAGGCTGAACACGCTGAAAAAGTAGAAAGCATACTCGCTAAACTGGGCTTTGCAGAGTGAAAGCTGACAGAAAACTCGCTTATAGTTGGGTTGTTTTATGTTAGCTCTTCTCCAAATAATAATTTTGGCCAAGTATCAGTCTGTGCCAAATATTAACTAATGTTAAACGAGCTTTGCGGTAAAAAAGCACCGCAAAGTTCAACACACTTTCAGTTATCGTGTAGAATTGTGACCCAGCATTTTGGGGCATACGTAAACGTGCTCTGTCACTGAATAACTAACGAGTTCTACATGTTTTCATTTTTTGAAAAGCTGACCCAGCCTTTCCCTGACACGCCGCCTACCCAACCGCCAACAGGTATCGTTGCATTTTGTAAGTACTATACAAAAGGCATGTGGGGCGTAATCCTTACTGTTTCCGTGTTAAGTGCCATTGTTGCCATGTTAGAAGTGGCGCTGTTCGGCTTTTTAGGGCAGTTAGTTGACTGGTTCTCTGATCAAAACCGCGACACGTTTTTAGCAGACCAAAAATTTACCCTTATCGGCATGGGACTAACCGTTCTCGTTTTTATTCCATTGTTTATCTTGTTGCGCTCGCTATTTTCTCGTCAGTCCTTGATGGGGAATTATCCCATGCGCATTAGATGGCAGGCTCACCGCTATTTGCTTGGCCAAAGTTTAACCTTCTTCCACGATGAGTTTGCCGGCCGTGTTGCTACCAAGGTGATGCAGACAGCGCTATCGGTACGAGAAACCGTGACCAAGGTTCTCGATTTGCTGGTGTACATCAGTGTTTATTTTATCTCTATGGTAGTGCTTATTTTCAGCACTGACTGGCGCTTAGCCATGCCGCTTATCGTGTGGTTTTTTGTGTATATCGGTATCTTGAAGGTGCTGGTACCAAAACTAAAAGAAGTGTCGCAAAAGCAAGCCGACGCGCGCTCATTAATGACTGGGCGTATTGTCGATAGCTATACCAATATCACAACGGTGAAGCTGTTTTCACACAGTCGCCGCGAAGCGGATTACGCAAAAGAAAGTATGGATGGTTTTCTTAAGACGGTTTACCCGCAAATGCGTTTGGTTACCGTGTTGGAATTCTGCGTGGAAATGGCTAACGCCATTCTTATTTTCACCATTGGTGCGCTATCTGTGTATTTGTGGATGGAAAACATCGCGAGCCCGGGCGATATCGCCATTGCTATTAGTTTGTGTTTGCGACTAAACGGTATGTCGCACTGGGTTATGTGGGAAGTATCAGGTTTGTTCGAAAACTTAGGCACGGTGCAGGATGGCATGAATACACTAGCGCAGCCTATTGCAGTAAAAGACAAGCCAAAAGCCGATGCGTTAAAGGTAAATGGCGGCGGGATTAATTTCGATAATGTGCATTTTTCTTATTCAGGTGCAGACAACAAACCTATTGATGTGTTCACTAACTTGGATTTAGCCATTAAGCCCGGAGAAAAAGTGGGCTTAGTGGGGCGTTCTGGCGCGGGTAAATCGACACTGGTTAATTTGCTCATGCGTTTTTACGATACCCAGAGTGGTCGTATTGTTATTGACGGCCAAGATATTACTGAAGTAGGCCAAGAAACCCTTCGCGCCAAAATCAGCATGGTGACACAAGATACTTCACTGATGCACCGCTCCGTACGCGACAACATCCTTTATGGTCGAACCGACGCGACAGAAGAAGATATGATCCGTGCAGCCAAACAGGCCGAAGCGCACGACTTTATTCTTACGCTTACCGATAGTCACGGTAGAACAGGGTACGACGCTCACGTGGGTGAACGAGGCGTGAAGCTTTCAGGCGGTCAGCGCCAGCGCATTGCTATTGCGCGAGTGTTACTGAAAGACGCGCCTGTATTAGTGCTGGACGAAGCCACATCAGCGCTAGATTCAGAAGTTGAAGCAGCTATTCAAGCGTGTCTGGATAAAGTGATGGAAGGCAAAACCGTGCTGGCTATTGCGCATCGACTGTCGACCATTGCGCAAATGGACAGGTTACTTGTTCTGGATAAGGGCAATATTGTAGAGCAGGGAACCCATACCGAGCTTATTGCGCACAATGGCATATATGCCAAGCTTTGGGCGCACCAAACGGGCGGATTTATAGGCGTTGAATAGGCAAGGCGCGAATTAGCGTTCAATCGCAGATGGGATGGATAAACCGCTTGTATCTTGAAAGTGGTTAAGTATAATACGCGTCCCTCCCTTGCGATACCGCACTTTCCTTAGAAAAGACGCACAACTCACAAGGGCAGTGTAAGTAAATTTTGTCTTATCGACACCACAGGGGTGTAGTTCGAATTGGTAGAACAGCGGTCTCCAAAACCGATGGTTGGGGGTTCGAGTCCCTCCACCCCTGCCAAATTTACTTAAACTAAGAATTTTTAAGTTGCGCATTTTTTAGATGCGTAAAACAACGACGCTGTAGTGCTAGGATCGTAACATGAGCGAAAAGACGGAAAATCAGTCCAATGCATTGGACATGTTTAAATGGGTAGTGGTTTTTGCACTACTTGCCGGTTTAGTAACCGCTAATACAATGTACGGTGAGATCTCGGTACTATACCGTGCCATCGCAATTGTTGTAGTTGTTGGTATAGCTGGTTTCATCGCGGCAACTACCGAAAAAGGTAGCACCTTCTTGAGCTTCGCTAAAGAGTCTCGCACAGAAGTTCGCAAGGTTGTGTGGCCAACTCGCCAAGAGGCGAACCAAACTACACTTATCGTGCTTGCAGCGACGTTAATTATGGCACTAATTTTATGGGGACTAGACGGCATCATCGTTCGTGTAGTTGGCTTTATTACAGGAATAGGAGCATAACCGTATGTCTGAAGAAGAAGCAGTAAAGAAAAGATGGTACGTAGTTCAAGCCTATTCACAATATGAGTCTCGCGTTAAGAAGACCCTGCTTGAATACATCAAGATGCACAACATGGAAGACTACTTCGGTCAGGTACTAGTACCAACAGAAGAAGTAGTAGAAATGCGTGCTGGTCAAAAGCGTAAGTCTGAGCGTAAGTTCTACCCAGGTTATGTATTGGTAGAAATGGCGATGACGGAAGAGTCATGGCACTTAGTGAAAAGCGTACCTCGCGTACTTGGTTTCATCGGCGGCACATCTGATCGCCCTATGCCAATCACGCAGAAAGAAGCTGACGCTATCTTAAATCGTCTTGAAGAAAACGTTGATAAGCCAAGACCAAAGACGCTGTTCGAGCCAGGCGAAGTTATTCGCGTTATCGATGGCCCATTTGCAGACTTCAACGGTGTGGTAGAAGAAGTAGACTACGAAAAGAGCCGCGTAAAAGTATCGGTGCTTATCTTCGGTCGTTCTACTCCAGTAGACTTAGAATTTGGTCAGGTAGAAAAAGGCTAAGCCTATTCAAGCTACCGTATAGTATTTTTAAAAAGCCCCGTTTGACGGGGCTTTTTTGTATCTAGATAACGATAAAAGGAGAGCGGTGAATATTTATAAAAATTTGCATGTTACTACAACGTAGCATCCTCTTGACCTAAGTAAGCCAGAAATAACAGCTAATAAGCGAAAGAAACATAAACATAAACTGCAATATTGTTGCGGTTTTTTCAGAGACTTTATCGCTCTTTGTAAAAGAGTCCCAAAATCTGACACCCAGCGCACGTTTTAAGATTAGGTTCATTCCACAAACTACCATGACCCAAATGAACACCGTTCCGATATCTACCATTTTAAATTAGACCTTCACTCATCTGTTGTTTCTAAACCCTCTAGATCCGACGCCAAATTTGCTATAGCGCCCGAAACTAACCCACCACCTACGGATGTTGCGAGAGAGCTGAAACCTTTAACCGGACTTAAAGCGCCTGCACCCATTCCGGCAAGTGTTCCTGTAGCGATGGTACTGAACGATGCGTTACGCCCGCCACCAATAATTGCCCCGTAGAAACCACCTATGCCTCCGGCTATAGCGCCTAAAGCATTGGCCCAAAGTGCACCAGAAACATTTGAGATCTCATGATTGTTTAATTCTGTAGGTTTTTCCATTGTTTGATTATCCTTTCAAAATAAATGATGGGCTTCACACAGTGTGCGTAAAGCCAACATAACTCTGATTCACTTTGCCTATGAAAAATACTGACCTTTCGATGGTTTTTTATTCTAAATAGCCCTTGCATAGTAATTAATCACCTTATATAATGCGCGCCCTTTTAAACGGAAACGGGAAGCCGATTGAGCAAATAATCTCTGTATTTGCGAGGCGTTAGACCCAAACAAGAGAGCATGTAAAATGGCTAAAAAAGTAAGCGGTATTATCAAGCTTCAGGTTGCAGCAGGCGCTGCTAACCCAAGTCCACCAGTTGGTCCTGCACTAGGTCAACACGGTGTAAACATCATGGAATTCTGTAAGGCTTTCAACGCGAAAACAGAAAGCCTTGAGAAAGGCGCTCCAGTACCAGTAGAAATTACTGTATACGAAGATCGCTCTTTCACATTCGAAACTAAGACTCCTCCTGCGTCTTACCTGCTTAAGAAAGCAGCGGGCATCAAGAGTGGTTCTGGCCGTCCTAACACTGAAAAAGTGGGTAAAGTTACTCGCGCTCAGTTGGAAGAGATTGCTAAAACTAAAGAGCCAGACCTTACTGCAGCTGATCTAGATGCAGCGGTACGCACTATCGCGGGTTCTGCTCGCTCAATGGGCTTGAACGTAGAGGACTAATCGAATGGCTAAATTAACTAAACGCGCTCGCCTAATCCGCGACAAAGTTGACTCTACTAAAGAGTACGAAATCAACGAAGCAGTAGCGCTTCTTAAAGAACTAGCAACAGCTAAGTTCGCAGAAAGCGTAGACGTATCTGTTAACCTTGGTATCGATGCGAAGAAATCTGACCAAAACGTTCGTGGTGCAACTGTACTACCTAACGGTACTGGTAAAGACGTTCGCGTTGCAGTATTCACTCAAGGTGCAAATGCTGAAGCGGCTAAAGAAGCTGGTGCAGACATCGTTGGTATGGACGACTTAGCTGAGCAAGTTAAGAAAGGCGAAATGAACTTTGACGTAGTAGTTGCTAGCCCAGACGCGATGCGTGTTGTTGGTCAACTAGGTCAAATCTTAGGTCCACGCGGCCTTATGCCTAACCCAAAAACTGGCACTGTAACGCCTGACGTTGCAACGGCAGTTAAGAACGCTAAAGCTGGTCAGGTACGCTACCGTAACGATAAGAACGGTATCATCCACGCTAGCATCGGTAAGATTGCGTTCGAAGCGAACCAAATTCAAGAAAACCTTGAAGCGCTACTTGAAGCATTGAAGAAAGCTAAGCCTTCTTCTGCGAAAGGTACATACATCAAGAAGATCAGCCTAAGCACTACAATGGGTGCTGGTGTTGCTCTTGATAAGGCTTCTGTAGGTCTTTAATTTCGCTGAGCTTAGGCTCATCGAAATCTCTTAAAGGTTATGGGTTGGAGCTGTGACAATTAGCAGTGCTAATAAGCAGCTCCCGTCCTAGACCGCAGGTGCGGTGTGGTGAAAGAGGTAAGAGAACTTTCACAGTCAACACACTGCTTAATACAACAACCTGCGCAGACGGTGGTTTGACTCAGACTCTCTGGGGTAACAAACACCGTAGAGCGGTATCAACCATGAGGGTTGGTATCAATCTGTGAACCCTGACGGCGTAAGCGGGTAACCGCAAACAAAGTCAGATACAAAGAGGTGAACTCAGTGGCACTAGGTTTAGCAGCAAAAAAAGAGATCGTAGCAGAAGTTTCTGAAGTTGCGTCTCGCGCTCTATCCGTAGCCGTTGCTGAATACCGTGGGATGGAAGTTGCAGAACTGACTGACCTACGTGTTAAAGCTCGTGAGCAAGGCGTATACCTAAAGGTTGTACGTAATACTCTTGCAAAGCGTGCTCTAGCAGACAGTCAATTTGCAGACTTAGACAGCGCCTTAACTGGTCCGCTTATCTATGGTTTCTCTATCGACGCACCAGGCGGTGCGGCACGTCTTTTCAAAGACTTCGGTAAGACTAACGATAAGCTAAAAGTTACAGCACTATCTATTGGTAGCGGTCTTCTTGGTCCAGAGAAATTGGACGCAGTTGCAGCACTACCTACCCGCGACGAAGCGCTTGCGAAACTACTTGCAACCTTCAAAGCACCAGTTGGGAAATTCGTTCAAACAATCAACGAAGTTCCTGGCAAGTTTGTGCGCGTATTGGCGGCGGTCAAAGACACCAAGTAATTGGCGTTTTTGGCATATTGATTTTTTTAACATTTTATACCCAGGAGTTTAGAGAACATGGCTCTAACTAAAGAAGATATCTTAAACGCAATCGCTGAAATGCCAGTAATGGAACTGGTTGAACTAATCGAAGCGGCTGAAGAAAAATTCAACGTATCTGCTGCAGCTGCTGTTGCTGTTGCTGGTCCAGCTGCTGGCGGTGACGCTGCTGCTGCAGAAGAAAAGACTGAATTCGACGTTGTAATGACTTCATTCGGTGGCAACAAAGTTGCAGTTATCAAAGCAGTTCGCGGCGCGACTGGCCTAGGTCTTAAAGAAGCTAAAGAAGTAGTTGAGTCTGCTCCTAAAGCTATCAAAGAAGGCGTAAGCAAAGATGAAGCTGAAGCACTTAAGAAAGAGCTTGAAGAAGCTGGTGCAGAAGTAGAAATCAAGTAATCTGACATAGTCAGATTATTGCCTGAGACGGCAAGGCTGGTGGTTTTTTAAACCACCAGCCTTTTTGCGCTGTATAGTGTGTAGAATCTAACCCTTGGTTACACTACTTAAAGCGCCATTCGGAAATACCCATAAAAAGCATAAAAATCCAACAAGTTAACTAATAATTGGTTAAATTTTGTTGTATGCTGGTGTATCTGCCCGAAAAAGGGTTGTGGAAGTTTGTTGCTTAGTGCGCCATTTGAAACGTAGCTTTTAGCCCATAGCACGCGTTTTAAAGCATTTTGCAGCAGGTTGGGTCATAAATCAGCAGGCTGAGGAACCCATGGTTTACTCTTATAGCGAAAAGAAACGTATCCGTAAGGATTTTGGCAAACGCCCACAGGTATTGGAAATTCCATACCTTCTTTCAATTCAGCTTGATTCTTTCAAAAAGTTTATTGAGATCGATGCAGATGCTCAATACGGTTTGGAAGCAGCATTTCGTTCCGTTTTTCCAATTAAAAGCTACTCAGGTAGTTCAGAGCTTCAGTATGTAAGCTACCGCCTGGGAGAGCCCGTTTTCGACGTTAAAGAATGTCAAATTCGCGGCGTAACTTTCTCTGCTCCGTTAAGAGTAAAACTACGGTTAGTGTTGTTCGATAAAGACGCTGCGCCAGGTACCGTAAAAGATATTAAAGAACAAGAAGTGTACATGGGCGAGATCCCATTGATGACTGAGAACGGTACGTTCGTTATCAATGGTACAGAGCGTGTTATCGTGTCACAGCTACACCGTTCACCTGGTGTATTCTTTGATCACGACAAAGGTAAAACCCACTCGTCAGGTAAAGTGCTTTATAACGCACGTGTAATTCCTTACCGTGGTTCGTGGTTAGACTTCGAGTTTGACCCGAAAGATAACCTATTCGTACGTATCGACCGTCGTCGTAAGTTGCCTGCAACGATTATCTTACGCGCACTTGAAATGACGTCTGAAGAAATCCTAGATACTTTCTTCGACAAAGTAAGCGTACGTATCGACAAAGACAAACTAATGATGGAAGTGGTTCCAGATCGCCTACGTGGTGAGACGGCTGCTTTTGACATCATTGACGGTGAAGGCAACGTTGTTGTTGAAACGGGTCGTCGTATTTCTGCGCGCCACACGCGTGCACTAGAAAAAGCCGGTCTTACAGAACTTGAAGTTCCAGCCGATTACCTAATTGGCCGTGTTTACGCAGCTACTTATGTAAACGAAGACACAGGCGAAGTGATTGTAAGCGCGAACGATGAACTAACCCTTGAAAACCTAGCGGCACTTAGCCAAGCGGGCATCAAAGAGTTCGAAACGCTTTACATCAATGAGCTAGATCACGGTTCATACATTTCAGATACGCTACGTATCGATTCTTCAACTAACCGCCTTGAAGCACTAGTTGAAATTTACCGTATGATGCGTCCTGGTGAGCCACCAACAAAAGATGCAGCTGAAACCTTGTTCGATAACTTGTTCTTCTCTGATGAACGTTACGACCTGTCTTCTGTTGGCCGCATGAAGTTCAACCGCCGTCTTGGCCGTGAAGAACTAATTGGTGCTGGTACACTAGACAAAGAAGACATTATTTCTGTAATGAAGCAGCTAATAATGATTCGTGACGGTAAAGACGAAGTAGATGACATCGATCACCTAGGTAACCGTCGTATCCGTTCTGTAGGTGAAATGGCAGAGAACCAATTCCGCGTTGGTCTTGTACGTGTTGAGCGTGCAGTTAAAGAGCGTCTAAGCTTAGGCGACCTAGACAACGTGATGCCACAAGATCTTATTAACGCTAAGCCTATCTCGGCTGCGGTTAAAGAGTTCTTCGGTTCATCTCAGCTTTCTCAGTTCATGGACCAAAACAACCCGCTATCAGAAGTAACGCATAAGCGTCGTATTTCTGCATTAGGCCCGGGTGGTCTTACACGTGAACGTGCAGGCTTCGAAGTTCGAGACGTACACCCGACTCACTACGGTCGTCTATGTCCAATCGAAACGCCGGAAGGCCCGAACATCGGTCTAATTAACTCATTGGCAAGCTTCGCGCGTACCAATGACTTCGGTTTCCTAGAAACGCCGTTCCGTCGCATTGTAGACGGTGTGGTAACAGACGAAATCGATTACTTATCTGCAATTGAAGAAGGTCAATTCGCAATCGCTCAGGCAAACATCGCGTTGACTGAAGCAGGCGAGTTGGTTGACGACCTAATTCCATGTCGTCACCGTGGTGAAACTACCTTGATGCCGAAAGAAGACATCAAGTACATGGACGTTTCACCTCAGCAAATCGTTTCAATTGCTGCAAGCATTATCCCATTCCTAGAGCACGATGATGCGAACCGTGCACTTATGGGTGCGAACATGCAACGTCAGGCAGTACCTACACTACGCGCTGATAAGCCGCTAGTTGGTACCGGTATGGAAAGAACTATCGCGGTTGACTCAGGTGTTACTGTAGTTGCTAAGCGCGGTGGTGTGGTTGATTACGTAGATGCCAGCCGTATCGTTATTAAAGTAGACGAAGATGAAATGCTTCCAGGTGAAGCAGGTATCGATATCTACAACCTGACTAAGTACACACGTTCTAACCAAAACACGTGTATCAATCAGAAGCCTACTTGTAGTGTTGGCGACCCGATTGTTGCAGGCGACGTGCTAGCTGATGGTCCTTCAACAGACCTAGGTGACCTTGCACTTGGTCAGAACATGCGTATCGCGTTCATGCCGTGGAATGGTTACAACTTTGAGGATTCAATCCTTATTTCTGAGCGTGTAGCGCAGGAAGACCGTTTTACTACTATCCACATTCAAGAGCTTAGCTGTATCGCTCGTGATACTAAGCTTGGGCCAGAAGAAATTTCTTCTGATATCCCGAACGTGGGTGAATCTGCACTAAGCAAGCTTGATGAATCAGGTGTTGTTTACATTGGTGCAGAAGTGAAAGGCGGTGACATCCTTGTAGGTAAAGTAACGCCTAAAGGTGAAACGCAGCTTACGCCAGAAGAGAAACTACTACGTGCAATCTTCGGTGAGAAAGCGTCTGACGTTAAAGATACGTCTCTACGTGTACCTAACTCTGTTCACGGTACGGTAATCGACGTTCAAGTATTTACCCGTGACGGTGTAGAGAAAGACAAGCGTGCGCTAGAAATTGAAGATATGCAGCTACGTCAGGTTAAGAAAGACCTTACTGACGAGTTCGAAATTCTTGCAGACGGTATCTTCGCACGTGCACAAACTGCACTACTACGTGCTGGTGTTGACCAAGCTAAGCTTGACAGCCTGCCGCGTGAAAAGTGGTTTGAAATCGCACTTAACAGTGAAGATGCACAGCTAGAGCTAGACCAAATCGCTGATCAGCATGCTGAAATCAAACTTGATTTCGATAAGAAGTTTGAAGGTAAGCGTCGCAAGATCACTCAAGGCGATGATCTAGCCCCTGGTGTGCTTAAGATCGTTAAGGTTTACCTTGCGGTTAAACGTCACATCCAACCGGGTGATAAAATGGCCGGTCGTCACGGTAACAAAGGTGTTATCTCGACTATCCAGCCTGTAGAAGACATGCCATACGATGCTAACGGTACGCCGGTAGATATCGTTCTTAACCCACTAGGTGTACCGTCTCGTATGAACATCGGTCAGATCCTAGAAACGCACTTGGGTATGGCTGCACACGGTCTTGGTGTGAAGATTGATCGCATGATTAAAGAGCAGCGCGAGCTGGCTGAACTACGTGACTTCCTGAAGAAGGTGTACGAGCTTGGTGAGAATCACCAAGAAGTAGACATCGATAGCTTCACAGACCACGAAGTTCGTCGTCTAGCGGAAAACCTTCGTAAGGGTGTTCCAGTAGCAACACCTGTATTCGACGGTGCTCGTGAATCTGAAATCAAAGAAATGCTGAAGCTTGCTGATATTCCAGAAAGCGGTCAGATTGCTTTGTTTGACGGTCGTACCGGTCGCGAATTTGAGCGTCCAGTTACGGTTGGTTACATGTACATGCTGAAACTGAACCACTTAGTAGACGACAAAATGCACGCGCGTTCTACTGGTTCTTACAGCCTTGTTACACAGCAGCCTCTTGGTGGTAAAGCACAGTTCGGTGGTCAGCGCTTCGGTGAGATGGAAGTGTGGGCACTTGAAGCATACGGTGCAGCATATACCCTTCAAGAAATGCTTACCGTTAAGTCGGATGACGTTAACGGCCGTACCAAGATGTACAAGAACATCGTCGATGGCGACCACAGAATGGAACCTGGCATGCCAGAGTCATTCAACGTACTACTTAAAGAAATTCGCTCGTTGGGTATCAACATCGAGCTTGAAGAAAAGTAATACGGCGTTAGCCACGTAATGTTATGAGATGGCCCGGCGCTTGCGCCGGGCTCTAGAGACTGACTCCGCTGGGAGAGTAATGTGAAAGACTTATTAAAGTTTCTAAAGCAACAAAACAAGACTGAAGAATTCGATAATATTCGAATCGGTCTGTCTTCACCTGACATGATCCGTTCATGGTCATTCGGTGAAGTTAAAAAGCCTGAAACAATTAACTACCGTACGTTCAAGCCTGAGCGTGACGGTCTGTTCTGTGCGCGTATCTTTGGTCCGGTTAAAGACTACGAGTGTCTTTGCGGTAAGTACAAGCGCCTTAAGCACCGTGGTGTTATCTGTGAGAAGTGTGGCGTTGAAGTTACACTGACTAAAGTACGTCGTGAGCGTATGGGTCACATCGAGCTAGCTAGCCCGGTAGCACACATCTGGTTCCTGAAATCACTTCCGTCTCGTATCGGCCTAATGCTTGATATGACACTTCGTGATATTGAACGTGTACTTTACTTTGAATCATACGTGGTTACAGAGCCAGGTATGACTACGCTTGAGCGCAGCCAGCTTCTAAACGAAGAAGAGTACTTGGATGCACTTGAAGAGCACGGTGATGAGTTTGAAGCGAAGATGGGTGCTGAAGCAGTATTCGATCTTCTTACAGCACTAGACGTAGACGCAGACGTTGCGGCTATGCGTGAAGAGCTGCCTTCAATCAACTCTGAAACTAAGCGTAAGAAAATTACTAAGCGTCTTAAGTTGCTTGAGTCATTCCAACAGTCTGGCAACAAGCCAGAGTGGATGATCATGACGGTTCTTCCGGTACTTCCACCAGATTTACGTCCTCTAGTACCACTAGATGGCGGCCGTTTTGCAACGTCTGACCTTAACGACCTTTACCGTCGTGTAATTAACCGTAACAACCGTCTTAAGCGTCTTCTAGACCTAGCTGCTCCAGACATCATCGTACGCAACGAAAAGCGTATGCTTCAAGAGTCTGTCGATGCGCTTCTAGATAACGGACGTCGTGGTCGTGCGATTACCGGTTCTAACAAGCGTCCACTTAAGTCACTTGCAGACATGATCAAAGGTAAGCAAGGTCGTTTCCGTCAAAACCTTCTTGGTAAGCGTGTTGACTACTCAGGCCGTTCTGTAATTACCGTTGGTCCTACGCTACGTCTTCACCAGTGTGGTCTTCCTAAGAAGATGGCACTTGAGCTATTCAAACCGTTTATCTACGGTAAGCTTGAAGGTCGTGGTCTTGCGACAACAATTAAAGCAGCTAAGAAGCTTGTAGAGCGCGAAGCACCAGAGGTTTGGGACGTACTAGACGACGTTATCCGCGAACACCCGGTACTACTTAACCGTGCACCTACACTTCACCGTTTGGGTATCCAAGCATTCGAACCAACACTAATCGAAGGTAAAGCGATTCAGCTTCACCCGCTAGTGTGTGCGGCGTACAACGCCGACTTCGATGGTGACCAAATGGCGGTACACGTTCCGTTGACAATCGAAGCACAGCTAGAAGCACGTGCACTTATGATGTCAACGAACAACATTCTGTCACCTGCGAACGGTGAGCCAATTATCGTACCTTCACAGGACGTTGTATTGGGTCTTTACTACCTAACGCGTGACAAAGTAAACGGCTTAGGCGAAGGCATGGTATTCACCAGCCCGAATGAAGCAGAGAAAGCATACCGTACAGGTAATGCTGAGCTTCACTCTCGCGTTAAAGTACGTATTACTGAATATGACATCGATGAAGATGGCAACAAAACTGAGAAAGTAACGCTAACTGACACGACTGTTGGTCGTGCGATTTTCTCATTGATCCTTCCAAAGGGTCTGCCGTTTGAAATCATCAACCAAGCGATGGGCAAGAAGCAAATTTCAAGACTATTGAATGCTTGTTACCGTACGCTAGGTCTGAAAGACACAGTAATTGCTGCTGACCAAATCATGTATACCGGTTTCCACTACGCGATGATCGCGGGTGCGTCTGTTGGTATCGACGATATGGTTATCCCTGCTGCTAAGAAAGACATCATTGATGCAGCGGAAGCAGAAGTTATTGAAATTCAGGAACAGTTCCAAAACGGTCTTGTTACCGCGGGTGAGCGTTACAACAAAGTTATCGATATCTGGTCAAATGCCAACGAAAAAGTTGCTAAGGCCATGATGGATAACCTTAAGACTGACATCGTAATTAACCGCGATGGCGAAGAAGAAGAGCAATCATCATTTAACTCTGTTTACATGATGGCCGACTCGGGTGCTCGTGGTAGTGCCGCTCAGATTCGTCAGCTAGCTGGTATGCGTGGTCTGATGGCTAAGCCAGATGGCTCAATCATCGAAACCCCAATTACGGCGAACTTCCGTGAAGGTCTGAACGTACTACAGTACTTCATCTCAACTCACGGTGCTCGTAAAGGTCTTGCGGATACCGCACTTAAGACAGCGAACTCGGGTTACCTAACGCGTCGTCTAGTAGACGTTGCACAAGACTTGGTAATCACTAACGACGACTGTGGCACATTCGAAGGTGTTCAAATGACACCACTAATCGAAGGTGGTGACGTTGTTGAGCCACTACGCGAGCGTGTACTAGGCCGTGTGGTAGCAGAAGATGTACTTAAGCCAGGTACTAACGAAGTACTAGTAGAGCGTAACGTTCTTCTAGACGAAGCGTTAGTAGACATGCTTGAAGCTAACTCAGTTGACCAAATCATGGTTCGCTCGGTAATCACTTGTGACAACGACTTCGGTGTTTGTGCTAAGTGTTACGGTCGTGACCTTGCACGTGGTCACATGGTGGGTAGCGGTGAATCGGTTGGTGTTATTGCAGCACAGTCAATCGGTGAGCCAGGTACACAGCTTACCATGCGTACGTTCCACATCGGTGGTGCGGCATCAAGAGCATCTGCTGAGAACAGCGTACAAGTTAAGACTGCGGGTAGCCTTAAGCTACACAACGCGAAGTTCGTACGTAACTCTGACGGCAAAGTGGTTATCGTTTCTCGTTCAACAGAACTTACTGTTATCGACGAGCAAGGCCGTGAGAAAGAGCGCTATAAAGTACCTTACGGTGCTGTACTTAGCGTGGATGACGGTGCAACTATTGCAGCTGGCGACGTTGTTGCTAACTGGGATCCGCATAGTCACCCAATCATCACTGAACGTGCAGCTAAGATTAGCTTCGCTGACATTGATGACTCTAACACCGAAATGCAGCAAGACGAGCTTACTGGTCTAACCCGTATCGTTGTTAAAGACCTTGCGAAAGTAAACTCTAAAGAGCCTAAGCTAATTCTTGAAAGCGACGAGTTCGGTCTTCAAGAAATTCGTCTTCCAAGCTTCACAACCATCGAAGCGAAAGAAGGCAAAGTGGCTAACGAAGGTGACGTGCTAGCACGTATTCCTCAGGAAAGCTCGAAGACTCGTGATATCACGGGTGGTCTACCGCGCGTTGCGGACCTATTTGAAGCACGTAAGCCTAAAGAGCCTGCAATCCTTGCAGAAATCTCAGGTACTATCGGCTTCGGTAAAGAGACCAAAGGTAAGAAGCGTCTTGTAATTACACCTGCTGAGGGTGACGCGTACGAAGAGATGATTCCTAAGTGGCGTCAGCTTAACGTGTTCGAAGGTGAGAAAGTGGAAAAAGGCGAAGTTATCGCTGATGGTCCAGAGTCTCCACACGATATCCTACGTCTACGTGGTATCTCAGCGGTAGCAAACTACATCGTGAACGAAGTTCAGGAAGTTTACCGTCTACAGGGTGTTAAGATTAACGATAAGCACATTGAAGTAGTTATCCGTCAGATGCTACGTAAGTGCATTATCACTCACCCAGGCGATACGCAGTTCCTTGAAGGCGAACAGGTTGAAGTATCGAACGTTAAAGTGGCGAACCGTGAAATTGAAAAACACGGCAAGATCCCAGCGCAGTACGAAACACAGCTGCTTGGTATCACCAAAGCGTCACTGTCTACTGAGTCATTTATCTCAGCGGCATCGTTCCAAGAAACAACACGTGTTCTAACTGAAGCTGCGGTTCAAGGTAAAGAAGATGACCTACGCGGTCTGAAAGAAAACGTAATCGTTGGTCGACTCATTCCAGCGGGTACAGGTTTCGCTTACCACGAACGCCGTGCACAACGTCGCAAAGAGCAAATCGAAGAAATGTCAGTGTCTGCTGCTGAAGCAGAACAGGCATTAACCGAAGCGCTTAATGCTGGTGCAGACGAAGATACTGCCGAATAAGGCAAGATCATAGGAGTACGTTAACGTACTCCTAACAATTTGGCAGTCCAGTTGTACAGATTGCAGATAAATTAACTGCTTAACCTTTGTACACCTTGACAGTCAGAGCGATGATCTTTAATATTCCGCGACCCGATTTTGGATAGCCATCAAGTGGCTCGATAAACGGTCGCGGTTTTTTGTATCAGCGCTCAGTGAATGTTGACGAGCACAATGTTCACAAACAAGCGCGATTAAGCAATTAATCGCATTAATATGGACCCAATCACAGTGATTGGGTTTTCGTAGTTTTTAATCAGGAGCTAGTTAATGGCAACAGTTAACCAGTTAGTGCGCAAGCCGCGTAGAAAGCCCGTTGAAAAAAGCAACGTAGCTGCTCTACAAGCTTGTCCACAAAGACGTGGTGTATGTACTCGTGTATATACTACTACGCCTAAGAAACCAAACTCTGCACTACGTAAAGTATGTCGTGTACGTCTAACTAACGGTTTTGAAGTTTCTTCATACATCGGTGGTGAAGGTCACAACCTACAAGAGCACAGTGTAGTACTTATCCGTGGTGGTCGTGTTAAAGATCTACCAGGTGTTCGTTATCACACAGTTCGCGGTACTCTTGACTGCGCAGGTGTAAACGATCGTAAACAAGCCCGTTCTAAGTACGGCGCGAAGAAGCCTAAGTCATAACGGTTCTCCGTTAGTAAGGCCAAACTGAAGTTTAAGAGTTTTGGGTTTTCCCTGAATTCATACGGAGAATAGAAAATGCCAAGAAGAAGAGTCGTAGGTCAACGTAAAATCCTACCAGAGCCAAAATTTGGTTCACAACTGCTTGCGAAATTCATGAATGTCGTAATGCTCGACGGCAAAAAGTCAGTCGCTGAAAGAATCGTTTACGGTGCGCTTGATATTGTTGCTGAAAAAACCGGCAAAGCACACCTAGATATCTTCGAGGAAGCGCTTGATAACATCCGCCCAACAGTAGAGGTTAAGTCTCGTCGTGTTGGTGGTTCAACTTATCAGGTTCCAGTTGAAGTACGTCCAGTTCGTCGTAACGCGCTAGGTATGCGTTGGATGGTTGAAGCTGCACGTAAACGTGGCGAAAAGTCTATGGCACAACGCCTAGCGGCTGAAATGCTAGACGCAGCAGATAACAAAGGTTCAGCGGTTAAGAAACGTGAAGACGTTCACCGTATGGCCGAAGCAAACAAAGCGTTTGCTCACTACCGTTGGTAATCAACGTTATTTAACTGAGAGAGATTTATGCCTCGTAAGACCTCGATTGAGCGTTATCGCAATATTGGTATTGTGGCTCACGTGGACGCGGGTAAAACCACGACC
Source organism: Alteromonas sp. CH_MED4-4 (assembly GCF_037029575.1). Taxonomy (NCBI): domain Bacteria; kingdom Pseudomonadati; phylum Pseudomonadota; class Gammaproteobacteria; order Alteromonadales; family Alteromonadaceae; genus Alteromonas; species Alteromonas sp. CH_MED4-4. Next base: position 82,527 of record NZ_JAYMEU010000020.1, read on the forward strand.
ACAGAGCGTGTTCTGTTTTATACAGGACTGTCTCACAAAATCGGTGAAGTGCACGATGGTGCTGCTACCATGGACTGGATGGAGCAAGAGCAGGAGCGTGGTATTACTATCACGTCTGCTGCAACGACTTGTTTCTGGTCTGGTATGGAGCAACAGTTCGATCAACACAGGATCAACATCATCGACACCCCTGGACACGTTGACTTTACTATCGAAGTAGAGCGTTCATTGCGTGTACTAGACGGTGCAGTGGTTGTTTTCTGTGGGTCTTCTGGGGTAGAACCTCAATCAGAGACAGTCTGGCGACAGGCTGACAAATATCAAGTGCCACGCCTTGTGTTCGTTAATAAGATGGACCGGGCTGGCGCTGATTTTGAACGTGTTGTGGGTCAAATCCGCAAGCGTTTAGGCGCCAACTGTGTTCCGATTCAAATCAACATGGGCGCTGAAGAGAATTTCCATGGCGTCATCGACCTTGTGAAGATGAAAGCCATCAACTGGAATGAAGAAGACATGGGTATGACATTTACCTATGAAGACATTCCTGCTGAATATTTAGATACCGCTGAGCAGTACCGTACCGAAATGATCGAAGCGGCTGCAGAAGCATCTGATGAGCTAATGAATAAATACTTGGAAGGTGAAGAGCTTTCTGAGGAAGAAATTCGTTCAGGCCTTCGTCAGCGTACGCTGAACAACGAAATTGTTCTTGCCACCTGTGGCAGTGCCTTCAAAAACAAAGGTGTTCAGGCAGTACTAGACTCTGTTATTCATTATCTTCCGTCTCCAACAGAAGTTAAGGCCATCACAGGTGTACTTGACGACAAAGACGAGACAGAAGCAGAGCGTCATTCAAGCGACGATGAGCCGTTCTCAGCGCTAGCATTTAAAATAGCGACCGACCCATTTGTGGGTACGCTAACCTTCTTCCGTTGTTACTCTGGTGTAGTAAACACGGGTGATACGGTTTACAACCCTGTTAAGGGCAAGCGTGAGCGCTTTGGTCGTATTGTGCAAATGCACGCGAAAGACCGTGAAGAAATTAAAGAAGTACGCGCAGGTGACATCGCTGCGGCCATTGGCCTTAAAGATGTAACAACCGGTGATACGCTTTGTGACCCTAACCATGTTATTACGCTAGAGCGTATGGAGTTCCCAGAGCCGGTAATTTCAATTGCGGTTGAGCCTAAGTCGCAAGCTGACCAAGAGAAAATGGGCATAGCCCTAAGCAAGCTTGCAGCTGAAGATCCGTCATTCAAAGTGAAAACTGACGACGAGACAGGCCAGACGATTATCTCAGGTATGGGTGAACTTCACCTTGATATCATTGTCGACCGCATGAAGCGCGAATTTAAAGTTGAATGTAACGTAGGTAACCCACAGGTTGCTTATCGTGAAACCCTTCGTAAATCTGTTGAAGTTGAAGGGAAGTTCGTTCGTCAGTCAGGCGGCCGCGGCCAATTTGGTCATGTATGGCTGCGCATTGAGCCTCAAGAAGAAGGTTCAGGCTACGAATTTGTGAACGAAATCGTCGGTGGTGTGGTACCAAAAGAGTTCATTCCAGCGGTCGATAAAGGAATTCAGGAGCAGATGCGAAGTGGTGTTCTTGCAGGGTATCCAGTACTTGATGTAAAGGTTACGTTGTTTGACGGTTCATACCACGATGTTGACTCTTCTGAAATGGCGTTTAAGATCGCCGGCTCTATGGGTTTCAAAAAAGGCGCCGCAGAAGCAAATCCGGTGTTACTTGAACCCACAATGAAAGTTGAAGTGACTACCCCAGAAGACTGGATGGGTGATGTAGTTGGTGACATTAATCGTCGCCGCGGCATGATCGAAGGTATGGAAGATGGCGTCGCAGGTGTTAAAATAATACGTGCTAAAGTGCCGCTTTCAGAAATGTTTGGCTACGCAACTGACTTGCGTTCACAAACACAAGGTCGTGCTTCATACTCAATGGAGTTCTTCAATTATTCTGAGGCGCCGAACAATGTGGCGCAGGCTATTATTGAATCTAGAATTTAATCTAAATGAAGGTTCGGTCCGGTCTATTGGTGGGTCGGACTTTTAACTTAGGAAACGAGAAAAATGGCAAAAGAAAAGTTTGAACGTACGAAACCCCACGTAAACGTGGGTACAATCGGCCACGTTGACCATGGTAAAACTACGCTAACTGCAGCTATCACTACAGTTCTTTCAAAGACTTACGGTGGTTCTGCTCAGGCTTTCGATCAAATCGATAACGCGCCTGAAGAAAAAGCACGTGGTATCACCATCTCTACTTCACACGTAGAATACGATACTCCTACTCGTCACTACGCACACGTAGACTGCCCAGGACACGCTGATTACGTTAAAAACATGATCACTGGTGCTGCTCAGATGGACGGTGGTATCCTAGTAGTAGCTGCGACTGATGGCCCTATGCCACAGACTCGTGAGCACATCCTACTTGGTCGTCAGGTTGGTATTCCTTACATCATCGTATTCATGAACAAGTGTGACATGGTTGACGATGAAGAGCTTCTAGAGCTAGTAGAAATGGAAGTTCGCGAACTTCTTAACGAATACGAATTCCCAGGTGATGACCTACCAGTTATCCAAGGTTCAGCTCTTAAAGCGCTTGAAGG
>NZ_JAYMEU010000021.1:0-83640 GCF_037029575.1 Alteromonas sp. CH_MED4-4
TTTATTATCGAGTTCGAGGAACGCCTCGAAAAGCATATTAACTAATGGCAGTTACACAGAATCTGTTACAGGCTCGTAAAATTTTATATAAAATATGTTTGTTTTTGTAAATAACTTTCAGTTTTGTCGTGATATGTCTGTTTATTTTGCTATTTCTGTAATTAAATTACGAAAAATGCTTTATTTTTTGAAAGTATTGTTCATAATGTATTCATCACTCAGGTGATATCTAATTTAGTTACAAAATAGGAATTCAAAAATGAAACTGTCTACTTTCGCTATTGCTCTAACATTATCTGTTGCTGCCACTCAATCTTTCGCAAAAGATGTCGTACTAAAGCCAATTAACGACAACATCGAAACACAAGCATGTTTAACTGCTGCTGAAGATGGTTTTGGTCCTGCATTGCGTCTTATCCGTTCAAAAGGTTTTAACGCAGAAGAGTTCAGTGCATCTGTACGTTGCAACGGCGAATCACTTCGCACTTTTGCTTACATGTACAAAAACAACAAGGCGACTGAAAACGCGAAAACTGTAGCACTTGTTGCTAAAAACCAAGATGTTGCGTCACAGGCTTGTCTAGAAGCGCTTTCAGTAGGTAAAGAAGCGGCACTAGCGAAGTTTGGTTTGGAAGGTGAGAACATTATTTGTAACCACAAAACAATGTCTGATTTTGTTCGCGAATACAGTGCAGAAAACGTAGTTGTTCGCACTGCTGCTGAATAAGACTGCGTTTTAGGATAGCAACCTACTGCTAATATTTAGTACAGTTTCATGGCCTTTCGCTTGAAAGGGCGAAAGGCCTGACACTTTACGCTTCGCTTGATTTAATTCTACGTAAGTCTTCTCGCATCGGCCAACCTTTAGCCGCACCGTTCAGTTTTTTCATTTCGTATAGGCCTTAAAATAGGCGTAACGCTCCACCTATAGTTATTGGTTTTCATCTGAATGAATCAAATGAAACTCCGTTTGCCTGCCATCTAAATAGGTTACTGACTGACCATCAAAAAATGCATCTTCTTCCAGCATAATTCTAATTTCTTTGTTCCACTCTTTAATAAAGCTCGCTGCATTGAGTTCTATCGAATAAGTTGTTTGTGCAAACACTGGATAGTCACCTTGAACTGGTACTCCTTCCTGTGCATCCCACATTCCTATCGTTGGACCTGCCGCGTGCCCATGAAAACCAAGCGGGTGGGTGTAAATAGCGGGCGTGATGCCTTGTTCGATAGCCTGCTGTCGCGACATACTCAAAATAGTGTTACCTGTTCTGCCTACTTTAAAATTACCGGTCAGAATGTCCTGCAACTGGTTTCCAGATTTAAGTGCTTCCTTAAGTGAAGCTGGCGCGTCTTTTTCACCAGGCTTTAACACGTAAGCATGCTGCTGTTGATCAGTATTAAGTCGAAGGTAAGTAATGCCGAAATCGACATGAATGAGATCGCCCGGCCGAATGATGTTTTCACCAGGACGCTTGCTAAATGCGGTAATTTGGTCGAAGACTTCACTGTCTTTACGTTGAATTGAGACAGTAGGATGAAACCAGTTGGTCAGCCCTAAAGCGCGCGTTTGATCACGCAGCCACCACACCACATCGTCTGTAGTTGTCACGTTAGGGGTTATAACTTCATTTGAAAATGCCGTTGCTATCAGTGAATGACCAATTTGAGTAAGTACCGGATAATATTGCATTTCAAGGTCACTGCGCGTTTCCAGCCAACCGATTGAGAGTCTTTCGCCACTTACAACGCGGTTTTTCAGCGCTTTAGGAAGTACGGCTATAAATTTGTCGTGTTCGGTAGAGGTCATGCCATCAGCGAGGGCAAATGAATCAGACGTATTAATGGCGATTTTAGCGGGATTCCGGGCTTCGATAACGTGTTTCAATGCCTTCCACTGGTCGGGTTGTGCTTCCTTATCCCACGCTTTTTTAAATAGTGACCCTACCGCATATCTTGCAACGGCCAAACGTTCTAGCGGTTGACCATTGCCGGGGTTATAAATGACTAACATGGTATGACGTCGTGCGGAAATCCAAGTAGAAGGTAACATGGTTTTTAAAACGGGATCTTCGTTGTATTCCCGGGACATTAACACCCACATGTCGATGCCTTCACGCTCCATAATTTGGGGCAGCACAGAGTTGAAGCGTTCAACGGTGATCTTATCAATCAGCTCGCTTCGCTGTTTCATACTAAGAATGTTATTCGCCCATGCGTTTGCCGATAGGGACAACATTACTAAACCTAAACTTATCGCTAGTAACTTTCTCATCCATGTTTCCTGTCTATTATTATTAAAATGACCACAGTGCGCGTTCATTTTTAGTAAACAAACCTAGCAAACACAAATACAAAGTAAAACGCGCACGAGTGGGGTAACATTAATCTAACACTAAATTTGAAAGTTCAGCTAGGCGTATCACCAGATAGCCCTAGTTATATGAAACGACTTCAATCTCTATGTTTTGCTGAGCCATGAAATAAAAGCGTCTACCTGGTTCATAATCGCCATGGCTAAAAGTATTGAAATTTAGTGCCAGAACCCGCTGCTCTGTTTCGTCTAAATTAGGCACAACAATACCGATGTGGTTGATATTGGCGAGGGTTTTATAATCGCTTTCTATATCATTGATAATTTTAGGTCTGTAAAGGGCTAGGTAGTCTTTATCGTTTCCTACGTGCACCGTGTAGCCGTCATTTTTGGCGCCGCCGCTCCACCGTACTTTCCAACCAAATAGCGTACAAAGTAAGCTAGCTAGCTCATCTGGGTTTTCAACGGTGATATTCGCGTGCTCTAAGTATGCAGTTGTCATGTGTTTTTCCTTGTGTAGATAATCAACGAAAAACAGCTTAATATCTAAAGCTAACTTTAGATCAAGCGTTTTTTACCGCTATTTCGAAATTGGAAAAGGGGCGTTATGGCACCAGAACCTATGGTAAGCATTGGCTTTATTGCTAAACGTACTGGCAATGCTGTTTCATTAATTCGCTATTATGCCAACGAAGGACTAATTCCTTCTGTGCGCACAAATGGCGGAAATAGAGCATTTCCTCGATCAGTCATTCGCAGAGTTTCCTTTATTTTGATTGCGCAAAATATGGGGTATTCCCTTGCTGAGATAAAGAGTCTGTTGTCTACACTTCCAGACAACAGAACGCCAACACAAGCTGATTGGGCAAAATTAAGCACGGTGTTTAATCAGCATATCGAAGCAAAAATTGCGGCGCTGACCAGTTTGAAGACGTCGTTAGAAGGCTGTATTGGCTGTGGGTGTTTGTCATTAGACCGCTGTAGGCTTTACAATACCGACGATAAAGTGGCAGCCCAAGGTAGCGGTGCCCAGTTGCTCGATGAAAACGTGCAATCCCAGTTCTTAGTTTCACACAAAAAGTAGCGCTTCATGCACCCAAAAAATCTTCACAAGAACGGCTATCCTATGGATACGCTGTGCCAGACATACCCAGCGCTCAAGTCTTTTCTCGTTCGTGCTAAAAGCGGCAATACCAGTATAGATTTCACCAGCCCAAAAGCGGTGAAGGTGCTTAATGCGGCCTTACTTCATCACTACTACCGCCTTGAATATTGGGATATTCCTGATGGCTACTTATGCCCCCCTGTACCTGGAAGAGCAGATTATATCCACGGTATTGCTGATTTATTAAAAAGCAGTGCGCAGTGTGAGCAGAGTCAACAGGGGAAAGATCAAAACGTTCGTGGGCTTGATATAGGCGTGGGCGCAAATGCTATCTATCCTATTATCGGCGTTACATCCTATGACTGGTCGTTCGTAGGGAGTGATGTTGACGACGTCGCAGTAAAAAGTGCTAAAGCTATTGCTAGTAAAAATAGTGTGTTAGCCCATAAATTCCAAGTGCGTAAACAAGCGAATAGAGCAAGTATTTTCAACGGCGTGATTGAAGCAAATGAACGATTTACGTTTACTATGTGCAATCCTCCGTTTCATAAGTCTGCGCAAGAGGCACTGTCAGGCACGCGAAGGAAGACATCTAATTTAACCCGTAATAAACAGAAACGAAGTGGTGCGAAGTTCATCGATAATCGTGAGCAAGGTTTTGGGCATCGTACATCCAAGCTACAAGGTAAAAATGCCGCTTACCAAGGTAAGGACGCAAACTTGAATTTTGCGGGCCAAGCGAATGAACTGTGGTGCGAAGGCGGTGAACTTGCCTTTATTCAGCGCATGGTTAAAGAGAGTGTCTCTGTAAAAGACAATGTAGAATGGTTCACCTGCTTGGTGTCGAAGAGTGCCCATTTGAAACCAATTAAAACCAGTATTGATTATTACGGTGCTGCGCAGTGTAAAGTGATTGATATGGGACAGGGAAGTAAATTGAGTCGTTTTGTTGCGTGGACTTTTTAACCGTTGTAACGCTAAGTTAAATTGACCGAGTACAGTTGAAGCAGCGTAGTGCGAGCACGCATAGCATTTGCTAAGGAAAGTGGTTCTTATTCTGAAGAACCACTTTCCAATTCAACGTTTAGAAGCTGAAGGTTTTTGATACACCAAATACAATGCGCTCATCGGCGGTATCAAAATCAAGATTGGTGTTTTCAGCAGCAATTTCGAAATCGAACCCTTCATAGCTTGTTTGGTAAGCCAAACGGTAGTGGTAGAAAGAGGTGTCATCACCATTCCACAGCCACTTGTCACTGTCTAGTGAGTTAGATACGTCAAAGCTTGCACGTAAATGATGGTTGGGGGCGAGTTCAAAGGTATGAGCAACCATTGCGATAGCGTGTTTTGCGCCTGTTCCAAAGTAATCCCACGTGTACCAGAAGTTTAGTTCTGAACTACCGTAGTCACTGGCATAACCAAACTTGATATACACCTCTGGGTAATTGCCATCACTTGAATCATCGCCACCGTGATAAGAGTAATAAGCGATGCCGTAGTCCAAACTCACCGTTTCGGTTAGCATTTGGTAACGACCCACGTAAAAATCCCATTCAAGGTTTGTATCGCCACCAAAATCTACATTAGATGCCCACGTGCCTGCATAAGTGCCGTTATCAAATGCTTTATCAACGCCGCCCTGAAGAGCCGGGTCGTTTTGCGTTTGGCTAACGCCGTTGAAGGTATAATCTGAAACCGCAGAGATATTGGCGCTCCAATCAGCGAATGAAGCTGAAGAATATAACGCTGCGACAATAGCCACTGTGAAAATATGCGTGGATGTAAAAAAAGAATTCAATTTTTTCATTGTTAAACACCTGTTTTTATCATTGTTTTATTTGGCCCGCTTCCTAGTTAATGCGCTCTTACGCAAGCTTCGGGCAATACTTACCCCCATTGGCTCAAAATGAGCCAATGTTAAGAAGGTAAAAAGTAAATGATTTAGTTAGTTGAGATTTTCTATCTTGGTAAAGTCGATTTTGTTTTCTTTCGGCGATGTTTTGATGGCCGTCACCGATTTAAATTTCTGACTTAGAATGAAAGCAAAGCAGCTAAAGAAGATAGTGATAACTAACGCACCCACCCACTGAATTTGCAAGAAGTCTAGTTTGAACAGCAACGTAAGTAGCGAAAGCGCCACGATATTGAGAGCAATGTAATTGCCTTTACCGATGCGTTCAACGGTCATGTTTAGATTATCTGTGTACAGTCTAATCAGTGAATCAAGTGAGTTGATCACAAAGACGACACCCACGCATACCATGGCTAAATTGGTTATCCCCTCAGTAGGAATACCGGCACTGTGATAGTGGTACAGTACTGAAAACCAAGCCGCAATCGGGATAGATGGAATGACCATCATAGCCAACATGACTTGATAAGTTTTAAGACCGCCCACGAAACGAGACGTAAACTGACCAATCATGATGCTCCAGCTGAACCACCAGAATAGATAGAACTCGTGATACTCATTAATGGGTAATACGAAGTTATCGATGTTCGCAAAGTACCCGCCAATAAGACCTAGGTTGGTAAAATAAGCCGTTATCTCACTTTCACCAAATACAAATGCAGCCGCCCACATGCCAATAATAAGCGCTATAAATACCCATGTGGTTGTTAGGCTTAAAATACGCACGTATTTAATGCTAGTGCTCGAATATACGGCAAAAGCAATGGCTGCAAACACGATCAAGTAGAACGCAGGCACGACAGATTCTCCGTCGCCTATCGACGGTAAATACCACGGAAGGTTAGACAGCAGTAGAAACGCCGTGAAAGCACAGGTTCCGATGATTACAACGTTGTTTACGAACTTAACAACCGGAAGCTCGAAGAACTTTACTTTCGGTTCGATTACGCAGAAATAAAAACAAGTAAGAAAGTAGAATCCCCAAATTAAGAATCCCCAAAACCCAAACTCAATGGCGAGCGGATTGGTGAAGGCATATTCAGGACTTGCGCTTATGTCAGCATAACCAGCAAATTCAGTGAGCGGGAACATAATAAGGCCCACGTCCAAACCTGAGGTAAAGAGAATGGCAATAAAGGTAAAGGTTCTAACTGGCGTTACGCCGACCACTTTCATATTGCCCCATTTAACCAAAATATAGGCTACAGAAAGTAGAGTGAAAATAATGCCTGCACTAAGCCATATTGTCATTATCACCCTCCCAGTATTGATAAAAATAAAACATGTTTTTTCCTTTTTTCGTTATTAAACAGCCACCCAGCTACACACATTGTCACCTTAATCGGCTGCATATAGGCACTGTGGAAGGTGCGCTTATTGCAAGAACAAGCACACTAGTGCGAAATCGTTTTAACGTTTAGCGTTGCTCGGTTTGCCAATTAGGGTGGATATCTACCGCCACATTCTGTGGTGGTAAAGCGGGCTTACCCAGAATGATGTCTGCCGCCTTTTCCGCCACCATGATGGTTGGCGCATTTAGGTTTCCGTTTGGAATAGTGGGGAAGATCGAAGAATCCACCACTCGCAATCCTTCAATGCCATGAACATTGGTTTGAGAATCTACCACTGCCATCTCATCTTCACCCATTTTGCAAGAGCATGATGGATGGTAAGCGCTCTCAACGGCTTCACGCACAAAAGCGTCTATTTCTTCATCCGTCTGAATGTGCTCGCCAGGCTGAATTTCGCCGTCTCTGAAGTCGTCGAATGCTGACTGTGCGATGATTTCTCGTGTAAGTCTTACGCATGCTCTAAACCCTTCGATATCATCTGGATGCTGCAAATAGTTAAACAAAATTTTAGGCGGAACCGTCGGGTTAGCCGACTGAAGGGTTACGCTACCTCTACTTTTAGGTTTGTTGTGACCTACGTGCACTTGAAAGCCATCGCCATCAAACGCGGACTTTCCGTCGTATCGAATAGCGGCAGGCAAGAAGTGGTACTGAATGTCAGGCCACTCCACATCTGCTTTCGAGCGAATGAAGGCGCAAGATTCAAAGTGATTCGTAGCGCCCAACCCAGAACGGTTAAGCAACCAGCGAGCACCGATCAACCCTTTTGAAATTAAGCCCAGTTTGCGATTTAACGTAATTGGCTGTTTACACTTGTACTGGAAATAAAATTCCAAATGATCTTGCAGGTTTTGACCCACACCCGGCAGGTGGTGCTTAACATCGACACCTGCTTTTTCAAGAATATCTTTGTCGCCAATTCCAGAAAGCTGCAGGATGTGTGGCGAGCCAATAGAGCCGGCGCTTAAAATCACTTCGTTAGATGTGGCGGCAGTCTCGGTTTTACCGTTAACTACATATTCAACGCCTTTTGCGACTTTATCTTCCAGCACGACTTTAGTAACCAGCGCGCCAGTCACTATAGTTAAATTCTTACGCGATTTTACCGGGTCAAGATATTCACGGCTTGCTGAACTGCGTACACCGTCTTTCACGGTCATATGCATAGGGCCGAAGCCTTCTTGCTGCTTGCCATTGTAATCGCTAGTGATGTCGTAGCCCGCCTGTTCGCCGGCTTTAATGAAGGCCGTATAAAGCGGGTTCTTCATTTCGTTACCGTTGTTAACGCCGAGTTCACCATTGCCACCTCGGTACGCGTCGTTACCTTTGTACCAGGTTTCAGCTTTTTGGAAATAGGGGAGGCACGCCTGATAATTCCAGCCCTCTGCGCCGTGAGCTTCCCATTCATCAAAGTCTTTAGCGTGGCCGCGTACGTATACCATTCCATTAATGGATGACGAGCCGCCCAACACTTTACCGCGTGGGCAGTGCATTTCACGGTTGTTTAAATAGGGCTCTTTTTCAGTGTTGAATTGCCACGCATACTTGTCGGTATTCATAGGAATAGACAGCGCCGTTGGCATCTTGATGAAAATGCTTTTATCTGAGCCACCGGTTTCCAGTAGCAACACCTCGTGCTTTGGGTTTTCTGATAAGCGGTTCGCTAGCACGCAGCCGGCAGAACCAGCTCCAACAATAATGTAATCAAATGTCTGCATATGTACTCCTACTGCGGCTTAAAACGGGCTCTCAATTTGGCTCATACCTACATAAACCGATTTGGTCTGTGTGTAGCTATTAAGCGTTTCAACGCCGTTTTCACGTCCAATGCCAGACTGTTTGTAGCCGCCTACAGGCATTTCAGCCGGAGAGTTACCATATGCATTTATCCAGCAAATACCGGCTTGAAGTTGGTGGATAACGCGGTGCGCGCGCTGGATATCCTTACTAAATACACCGGCAGCTAAACCTAGCTCAGTGTCATTCGCGCGTGCGATCACTTCGTCTTCATCATCGAAAACTAACACGCTCATTACTGGTCCGAAGATCTCTTCTTTAACGATAGTCATATCGTCAGTGCAGTCAGTGAAAATTGTTGGCTCAACAAAATAGCCATTTGGCGCAGATGCCGGAGAGGCAGCGTTCCCGCCGGTTAATAGCGTTGCGCCTTCTTCTTTTCCTTTGGCAATATAGCCAAGTACCAGCTCTTGGTGCTTTTTAGAAATAAGTGCGCCCAGGTTTACGTTGGGGTCAAGTGGATCGCCCATAACAATGTTGTTTTCGGTACGGGCTTTAAGCTCATCAATAAAGGCTTGATAAACAGAACGTTGAACGTAAACACGGGTGCAGTTAGTGCAGATTTCACCTTGGGTATAAAAATTACCAAGCATAGCGGCGCTGATAGCTTGGCTAATGTCGGCATCTTCGAATACCACAAGCGGTGACTTACCGCCAAGCTCCATTGTCACGTCTTTTAAGTTCGACGCAGCGGCGCTTTGCATCACTTTTTTACCTGTGCCTACTTCACCAGTAAACGATACTTTCTCAATGTCAGGGCTATTTGTAAGCCACTGGCCTACTTGTGCTGCGCCTTGAACCACATTGAATACGCCGTCAGGTACGCCAGCTTCGGTGAAAATTTCAGCCAGTTTAAGCGCACCCATTGGGGTTTCTTCTGACGGCTTAAATATAAACGCATTACCTGCGGCAAGGGCGGGGCCTGATTTCCAGCAAGCGATTTGAATAGGGTAGTTCCATGCGCCAATACCGGCACATATACCTAGCGCTTCTTTGCGCGTGTAGAAGAAATCGCCACCCACAGGTTGCTGGGTACCTAGTTGAGTAGGAGCTAGGCCGGCATAGTACTCAATGACATCAGCGCCAGTTTCAATATCAACACAGTCGGCTTCTTGAATAGGCTTACCGGTATCGAGTACTTCAAGCTTAGCGAGTTCGTCATTACGCTCACGAAGCAATGCAACCGCTTTATTAAGAATGCGGGTTCTTTCAATTGGCATCATTGCTGACCACACTGAAAAGCCTTCTTTAGCGCTTTTGATTGCTTCTTGTTGAATAAACTCATCAGCCACTTCTACGTGGTAAATTACCTCACCGGTTGCGGGGTTGGTTACAGCAAAGGTTTCTTTGCTTTTGTTTGCCATCGGCTTGCCGTGAATGAAATTCTGATAAGTCGGTAATGACATGCATAAACTCCTACTTTTAAAAGGACTAAAACTTTCGCCAATTTGCGGGTACTGCGAATTAACTTCTATTACGAATACCTAATACGTAGAAATAGTTTCAAAATGATGAATAGTGTTGAAACTATTTTCTCTATTGAGTTGCTAACTTGCACGAATAGAACACTTTCGCTTAGTAAAAGTCACCCTGTAAAAACATCATCACCTACTGCGCCCATGACGCATTATTGAAGGTTTTAGGACGTAATGTCGCACGTCTTTTTACTGATGCTTTTATTTTAATTGGTCGTTCAATAAAAATAAATTGTATAGTGTTCTAACTATTGTTTCAACTTGTGAGCATTGTTACAGACGCGTAATTACTAGGAGTAACTTGCGAAACTTGCTGGTAAGTGAATGATTTTAAATGGTAAAAGTGTAAACATTAAATATATAAAGAATTAGCTATCCCCATGCTTAATTCCTTTTTGATTGACCAATTAAAGGTGAGAAAATGTTTAACTGAAACTAATTGAGTTGGAGGTAAGGGTTAACCTTGCGGGGCTAAAAGCAATTGCTCTAAGCAATTTGATACTGTTGAAAAGAGAAGTTAAAAGGGCAGCTGAGGCCCTTTCATCATGTGAGGTAAATATTAAGGTAGAGACTAAGCCTAAAACAGACAAGTAAGCGTCGATTTCGCTTTAGGTGCTTAAACTACAATGGTAATAACCTGAGTTGATCGATAGGGTAGCAACATCACCTTTATTCCAAAACACTACGTTCTTGTTGTTGGTGTATTTTGCCCCCGATGCTGAACGTGATAACTGCACAATGTGATGGGTGTTGTTTAATGATAAAGCCAATGTGTCAGGCCCCAGCGTATTTACACGTAATGTAGCGAGATTGGCATTAGGCGTTTCACATTTGTACGTTTTGGTCGACTCTTGTTCATTTGAGCCAACCACATCTTGTTTTTGCGATGAAGCCAGGTCAGACAATTTCGTATCTACATTACTTTTTGTCGCACTTGCCGATTTGTTTGTCGTCGATTGAGAAATCTGTGCAGCAATCGCTCTAATCGTTTCATTGCCATTACTGTCGTAAAGCACCAACCAAGTATTTTCCACTATCGAATAAGTTGCCGATGCGGCCAACATTTCGATGAAGCGTTGCTCTTGTTTCATCAGTGCAGGCGCACATGCCTTTTTGGTGAGAATGAGCTTATCAGTGGAAAAGGATTCAGCTGAGCTTTTATCACTAAATACCGTATCGGCTTCATCAACATCTAGCGCTCCGGTAAACTGATTACAACCTGTACTGCCGCTTACTCTGCTAGTGTCTCCGTTTGAATTTACGTTAAGCGTAACATGGCTGAAATCGATAATTCCTGCTCGGTCTATACTTTCAACCTGCCAATGACTGTCCGCTAACGTAAGTGGTTTGCCTTCGGTATGCTGTTGACTACCTTCACTTTCATTTGAATAGAGAGAGGAGACCGAGCTGCACGCTGTTAAAGAAAGAAGCGCAGAACCTGTCAAAGCCCAAAGGTACTTCCTGTAAGTCATGAAAACTCCAATTGTTTTTAATCAATTTCACTATGATTCGCGATAGCCAACTAAGTTCATCTTTAACCGTTGAGCTCAAATAGCACGAAGAGCACCACTATACCTCCACTTTGTCGTCAAAACGACAGTTCGTAAGCGAATGAACGGAGTAAACTAACACCTTGATATAACTTATGGGTGACGCAGTATGAAAAATTTAGAACAGCACTTGAGTGAGTACGCCAAGTACCACAGAGATCAAAGAAACATATACACCCATTATGTCGGTATTCCGCTAATTGTTTTCTCGGTTTTCTGTCTACTAAGTAAGCCTGCGTTTCTAATTAGCGCGCCAATTTTTGGAGATATGATCATAAGCCCAGCGCTCTTTGTTTGGGCAATTGGTAATGCGTTCTACATTAAGTTAGATATAAAACTTGGCATAGTGATGACGCTTATTACGGGGGCTATGGTCTATTTCGCTCAACCCATCGCACAGAATGAAGTGGGAACATGGCTTGCTATTTCACTTGGTATTTTTATTGGTGGTTGGGTGCTTCAATTTATTGGTCATCACTATGAGGGTAAAAAGCCTGCGTTTGTCGACGATATAATGGGGCTGGCGATAGGACCACTATTTGTGCTTGCGGAATTAAGTTTTGAGCTAGGCCTTCGAAGTGCACTTAAAGAAGAGATAGAGTGCCGCTCCGGACCCATAAAGTAACTGCTTTAGACAGCGCGTTGAAACAACTAGTCTCAACGCGCTGTTATAACATAATCGCTAAGCTTTCATCTTCTCTATCGTTTCTTTACGCAATTGTATTTTAGACTCAGCAAAAGACTGTCTAGGCAACATCTTCAACTTTTCTGCATAACCCATGGCTGTCGCTAATACCTGCTCTTGAGGTACTGCAGCATCTAAAAAGCCCGCTTTTACCGCTTCACTGCCTTGATAAATACGTGAAAAAAGCAATGCTTCAGTTTGAGACGTATTCGCTAGTCTTGCTTTGGCTAGCTCCATACCGAAAGGCGGTAGCACCATACCAATGGCGGTTTCATTAAGCCCATACTTAGTATCTGCGTCTTTACCAATGCGCAGGTCAGCAGCCATAAGCATAATTGCGCCCATTGCAATGCTGTGACCTTCAGCTGCAACGACAACTGGTAGTGGGAAGCTATATAGGCGTACGATTAACTCAGCGCCTTTTGACACCAACTCGTGCTGTTTTGCTTTGTCGTCGGCTTTCATTACCGATAAATCAAACCCGCCGCAAAACTTGCCTTCACCACCGTATAATACAACCGCTTTTGCGTTTTGCTCTGCTTCATCTAAGGCATCGTTAAACTGCTGAATAAGCTCAAACCCAACGGCGTTAACTTTTCCGTCGTCAAAGGTGATTACTGCAATATCGTTATTAATAGCTAAATTAAACGCCATGGTATGTCCTGTCACTTTCTTAGTAGGAATTAATTTACGTTACACTCTGTTAAGCGCAACTTTCTAGCAGTGATTGTAGGTAATTGATTTCTTTTATGATAGTGCTTTAGGCATCATCTTCGGGATATGTGCTATGAATATCGGCGTTGTCTGCGACGCGCTTTCGCGTTATTAGCCCGCCACTGCGCACGTTTGTCTTTCACAATTCGCTCTAGGTCTTGGCCATCCTCTATCAAAATTGCGTCGTTAATGGTTGTTCGTTTTGTCATACTAAAACTCCAGTTTTAGCTGCTTATTGCGCCATTTTTTCGAGCATTGGTTGAGTACGTGAAGCGAGACACTCTCAGTGGCTATCTGTCTCGCGAGGTTTAACGCTGCGCTGGCTTGCTCGTCGGTCAGGTTTTTATAGGCCGGCGAGGGAATGACCTCATACCACGCACAGCCGACAATATTGTCTAAAATCACCCGCATAAAGCAGTGGTCATGATGTATTGGCCAGGCGTTTTTCTTTGCAGATGCAATAGAAGGGAGCACATTTTTCGCGTAGTGTAGAAATTCTCGTAGGTTCTTCGTGTGCTCTGTTGAATTCGAAAGATAAGCGTGTGGGAATTGGTTCTGAAGGGAAGGTGTGTGCATGAGTGATTTAGCCCTCGTCCAATTCGTTTAGGCACTTTTATTACGACATAGCAAGAGTTTACACGACACCAGTGAAATTCAGAGTTACACTATTTTTAGTTTTACTGTTGTTGTTTATAGATTCTTAGTTTTATGAGTTTTAGCCTAGCGTTAAATGCTCATTGTTAATTACATGGTTGGTTAATGCGCCCTCATTTAAAAATTCTCGTTATAGAAGATGCTGTTGATTTATTAGAACAAATTACGTCGAGTATAGGCAACACCATCACTTACTTTGACCGTAGTGACGTTGAAATAAGCTTGCTTGAAGCGAACTCCGTTGCAAAGGCACTACAATTTGTTCGTGAAGACGGTGACATTCAGGCTGTGGTATTTAGCTGGGATGTGGTGGCGAAGGTCAAAGAGCTGACAGACGTAGTGCTATTAAATGGCGTATCTAATGAAAATATGAGCTCCGCAGCCGAAAGCGTTAGTTCACAAAACGCGAGCGAGAAAACCACAAGCGAAAAGCCGTCTGCACGCAACGCAGTAATAGATAACAATGCCAGAGTTATCGACGCCATTAAACGCATTCGCCCTGAACTCCCCGTGTATGTCTTAGGCGATGCAGTAAAAGGGTTGGATATTGTAAACCAAGCCAATGGCATTGAATCGTTCTTCTATCGTAACGACATTATTTCAGACCCAGAGTCTATTTTGGGTTATATCATCAACGACTTTGATGATAGAAACGAAACGCCGTTTTGGACTGAATACAAAGACTATGTGGTAGAGTCTAACGACTCGTGGCATACGCCAGGTCACAGCGGTGGCGCAAGCTTTAGAAATTCACCCTATATCAGTGATTTTTATCGTTTCTTTGGGCGTAACGTGTTTGTTAGTGACTTATCGGTAAGCGTAGACTCGCTGGGCTCACTATCAGATGGCACTCACGCTATTGGTAAAGCGCAAGCCGCTGTTGCGAATACATTTGAAGTTCGTCATTCCTATTTCGTCACAAACGGCTCTTCGACATCAAACAAAATTATTTTGCAGACGCTGTTGCGTGAGGGCGACAAAGTTATTGCCGACAGAAACTGCCACAAGTCAGTGCACTACGGCATTATTCAGGCGCGCGCTATGCCAGTGTATTTAGACAGTGTATTTAACCCTGAATACGGTATTTTCTCACCGCCTAGAATGGCGCAAATTAAGCAGCTTATTGAAGAAAATACTGATGCTAAACTTATCGTACTGACGGGCTGTACCTACGACGGGTTATTGACTGACCTTAAGCAAGTCGTAAATTTAGCCCACGAGCATGGCATTAAAGTGTTCATTGACGAAGCATGGTTTGCGTATTCCTTGTTCCATCCTGCATTGCGTGACTACTCGGCTATCGCCGCTGGGGCAGACTATATTACTCACTCTGCGCACAAAGTGGTGTCGGCGTTCTCGCAAGCATCCTTTATTCATGTAAACGATCCAGATTTCGATAAAGACTTCTTTAAAGAAGTGTTTGCAATTCACACCAGTACCTCGCCCAAGTATCAACTCATTGCCTCGCTTGATGTATGTCGTCAGCAGCTGGAAATGGAAGGCTACAAAATCCTTAATGAGCTATTGAGCAATGTTGCCGAACTCAAATCGCAAATGGCCAAGTTTAAGCGACTTAAAATACTTTCGCCTAGTGACTTTGCGAATATGTTTTCTCACTTTGAAAGTGACAACATTGGGCATGATCCGCTTAAAATCTTAATTGACGTATCGGCGCTTGATTATTCAAACCAAGAAATACATCGTTTCTTAATGGACGAAGTTGGTTTAGAAATCGAGAAGTTTACTCATAGCACTATTCTAGTACTGCTTACGCTAGGTGGAATGCGCTCTAAAATTGTAAGGCTATACAACGCGTTAAAACGTCTTGATGATGGCGCCGTTAACCTAAGCAAGCGCAAGAGCAAGAGTCCGTTACCGGCAGACATTCCGCCAATTCATTTAGACGACCTTCCGTCAAAAGCGTTTTTCAGCCCCAGGGAAGCCATACCATGGCAAAACAGTGTTGGACGCACAGCAGCAGGTTTAATTACACCGTATCCGCCTGGTATTCCGCTTATTGTCCCTGGACAGAAAGTGGAACAAGCGCATATTGATTACCTTCAGGCACTGGCAAGCCAGAAGCTTACCGTCCAAGGTATTTACGACGGTGAAATTTATGTTGTAGCTGACCAACAGTAGGAAAAAAAGCGAACCAAACCAGTTTGGACGGTGCTTTAGCTCTTAAGTGTTTTAAAACCCGTCCATCGAACAGTTTCTATTTGTTATTCCATTTTTTACCCTGTTTTTGGCTTCGAATGGAAGCCTAATAGAACAAGGAAATGTAAATGAAAGAGTTAAATACAAGTGAAATTGAGATGGTGTCCGGCGGCTTTGATGGTTGGGAGCAGCTAGGCGTTGGCATTGCTATGATTGGTTTGGGTATTGCCATTGTTGGCACAGCAGGGTTAGCAACTGTGCCCATTGCTCTTGCGGGCGCTGCAACGCTTGGTGAAATCGGAGTTGGTGTCGTTGGTATTGGTTTAGCAGGTGCAGGTGGATTTGCCGCTGGCACGTCATTAGCGTCAACGAGTGATGATACTCAAGAAGCAACAACATTAGACGAGTAATTCAATGTTTAAAGTACAAATTCAAGGTGGCGATATCACCTCAGTTGCATCGTTAAGAGTATTGCGTACTTTGTGGCCCCTTTCACTAAAAGCGGTAGAAGAGTTGGCTACAGCGTTGAAAAAGCAAAACGAGTTTGTGCTGGTGGAAGGTGTGACGGAAATATTTGCAACAGAACTTGCTCACGAGTTTAAAAGTGCAAATGTTGTATGTCAGATTTTACCAAGTGAAAAAGAAGAGGCCTGCTTATGTATTCCAATTGGTGAGCCACGCAAACGTTGGAACGCTTTAGGTGTCTTGGTATCTCGGTAATTAAAAAGGCGTTTACAAGTATATTTGAAACGCCTTTTTGATACTCTCTTTTATCCCGTATTTTTCCACTACAATCTTTTTCTCTCATTATTTGTTTCACTATTAAGCGTTGCCGCTTTGCGTTTTGGGTTTCATACCTTACACTTGCGCCGAAAGTTATAAAAAGGGCAATGCAAATGAAACTAAGTGACGTGAAAAAGCTTCATCAAAAGAAATTTAGAACGCAGTTCGGATTCTATTTGGTGGAAGGAGAGCACTTAGTTTTAGAGTTAATTAATGTTGCTCAGCATGACAGCAGTACATTAGGTGATATCACCCTTTATGTGACAGCTGAGCATGAGGCGTGGGTGAAAGAAAGACTTGATTCTTCAGTCTCTAATATGAAGGTAGAAACGGTATCGTCCCAACAAATGCAGCAACTCAGCGATACTAAGTCACCTCAAGGTATTATTGCTCGCGTTCCACTTCCTAACTCCGCGTTATATTCAGAGCGGTCACAATCCAGCATTTCAGCAAACAAATCTAGTGCCGAAAAGTACATTTATTTGTATGAAGTTCAAGACCCCGGCAACTTAGGCACCATACTAAGAACGCTAGCGTGGTTTGGTGATTTTACGCTATTACTAAGCCCGAACAGTGTGGACCCTTATAACTCGAAAGTTGTACGCTCAAGTATGGGGGCTATTTTCCATGTGAACATGGAATTAAACGTAGCACTTGCAAGCCTAGGCGAGCGGTTCAAACGTTTCGCTTTCTTGGATATGAAGGGTAGTAATATCACCTCTAACACCTTTGGTGATTATCAGTGTTATCTGTTTGGTAACGAAGCCCGTGGCGTGCCTGTTGACGCACTATCAAAGCTAAACGCAACGGCGTATACCGTTGCGGGAAGCGGTAAGATTGACTCGTTAAACTTAGCCAGCGCTGTGAATATCTGCGCTTATGAATTAACCCGTTAAGCACACTCCCCTCAACTCGATTACGATAGGAAACGACCATGGCATTACAATGGTTCCCAGGGCATATGCACAAGGCCCTGAAAGAAATTAAAGAGTCGCTTAATCAAGTAGACATTCTTATTGAGGTGCTTGACGCACGTATTCCATATTCAAGTGAAAACCCTGAAATTGCAAAAATACGCGGCGATAAGCCCTGTATTAAAATTCTTAATAAGTATGACCTGGCAGACCCAGAAATTACTGCGCGCTGGCAGGAGAGCTTAGAGAAAGAGCGCGGCGTGAAGACGATCACGACCTCTAGCGATAACCCGGGCAACAGCAAGCAAATTATGCAGTTGGTTAAAAGCATTTGTTCGTATAAAGAAGGTCAGCCAAAAGCAATTAAAGCTATGATCACAGGTATACCTAACGTGGGTAAATCGACGCTAATTAATATTCTAGCCGACCGAATCATTGCTAAAACAGGCAACGAGCCCGCTGTAACGAAAAGCCAGCAGCGCATAAATTTAGGCAGCGGTATTATCTTGTTTGATACACCGGGAGTACTGTGGCCTAAGCTTGAAAACCCACATTCAATTTATCGGTTAGCTTCATCGGGCGCTGTTAAAAATACTGCCATGGAATACGACGATGTCGGTTTTTTTGCGGCAGATTACCTCATTAAAGCGTATCCAGAGGTAATGAAGGAGCGCTACAAGCTGGACGAGTTGCCAGATACTGAAATAGAGTTTCTGGAAGCCGCCGCCAAAACGCGTGGGGCAATTCAAGCGGGTGGTCGTGTAAACCTTCATAAAATATGCGAGATCCTGCTTAAAGAACTGCAGTCGGGTAAGTTAGGGCGAATAACCCTTGAGACACCAGAAATGCTGGAAGTCGAAAAAGAAGAAATGGCACTTGAGGCGGCGAAGAAAGCTGAAGCGAAAGCCAAGCGTAAAGCAAAATTCAAAACAGGCTCGTTAACGCCGGATAAGAAAGATCGGAAAGAAAAACGAGAAGAGAAGCGTCAAGAACAAAGCCGTAGGATGAAGAAAAATAAGCGCTAACCAAAAAATAGGCTTAATCGATTAAGAAATAGGTTGCAAAAATTCGCTATCACTTGATACTAACATTAGGTTAACAACTTTTGTTGGATATTTGATGCGCGTATTTTTGCTCCTTCTATTGGCCGTCTCCTTGCCTTCAATAGCTAATGAGTTGTCGGTTCTCTCCCCAGATAAAAAAGTAAAGTTATCGTTCACAGATGATGGCGAATTAGCGCAATATCGGGTGTCATTTAATGGAGAACCCGTTTTAGGGCTCGGTAAGCTTGGTTTTACTTTTGCAAAAGCCGCCCCTTTATATCGCGACTTTAAAGTAGAAGAGATAAGCAGGAATACGGTGGATCAAACATGGCAGCAGCCGTGGGGAGAGCAGCGAAACATTCGCGACAACCACAATGAGCTTTTGGTCAAGTTCTATAACCCTAGCGATAAAGACCGCACTTTTCTTGTAAGAGCCAGAGTTTTTAACGATGGTATCGGCTTTCGCTACGAGCTACCTGCAAGCGGTAATCGCATAATTACTAGAGAGCTGACTGAATTTAACTTAGTCGATTCTCATCAAGCAAAAGCGTTTTGGATCCCTGCCCATGGTCGAGATAGATATGAATATGTTTATCAATCCACTAATCTGCAAGACGTTCACACCGCTCACACGCCATTCACGGTGAAGTATGAAAACGGCACTCATGTCGCTATTCATGAAGCTGCCCTTGTTGATTACGCGGGTATGAGCCTTAAAAGACAAGAGTTAGGGCGTTTTACAGCGTCGCTGGCACCTCGTCACGACGGGAGTTTGGTGCATAAAACTGGCAGTTTTGTTACTCCATGGCGCACTATTACGTTAGGAAATGACGCAACGGATTTGGTTAATTCATACCTTGTTTTGAATCTTAATGAGCCAAATAAACTCGGTGACGTGAGCTGGGTTGAACCAGGAAAATACATAGGTATTTGGTGGGGAATGCACATTGATGAGTATACGTGGGGCTCTGGAGACAAGCATGGTGCTACTACTCAGCGCACAAAGCAATACATGGACTTCGCCGCTAAACACGGTTTTGATGGTGTATTGGTTGAAGGTTGGAATAAAGGTTGGGATGGTGATTGGATAGCGAATTCAGAGTTATTTTCTTTCACAGAAAGTTATCCAGACTTTGATATTGAAGCGGTGACCAGCTACGGCGAGAAAGTTGGCGTGAAGTTAATAGGACACCATGAAACATCAGGAGGAATAACCAACTACGAAGCGCAGATGGAAGACGGTTTTGCCCTGTACAACAAGCTGGGGGGCTTTCAAATTAAAACGGGCTATGTTGCCCATGGCCAAAATCTCAAAGTGCGCGACGACAACAACGTACTGCGCTATGAATATACCGACAGCCAGGACGTGGTAAATCATTTCATTAAAAACGTCACAACCGCTGCGAAATATCAGTTGTCCATCAACACTCATGAATCGGTAAAAGATACCGGCCTTCGCCGTACTTATCCGAACTGGATATCGCGAGAAAGCGCTCGTGGTCAGGAATACAACTCAGGGTGGGCGGCACCTAATCCGCCTAACCATATTCCCATGTTGGCGTTTACTCGCATGCTCGCTGGTCCGATGGATTTCACACCTGGCATTTTCAATTTTGACTACATAAGAAAAAATGACGGCGGAATAGAGTGGGGCAAAGGAGAGGTTATGCGCCCTCAAACAACGCTTGCCAAGCAACTGGCCCAATATGTAGTGCTGTACAGCCCTATCCAAATGGCAGCAGACTTACCTCGTAATTATGAGAATAATTTACCGGCGTTTCAGTTTATCAAAGACGTCCCTACAGATTGGTCTCATAGTAGAGCGCTTCAAGGAGAAGTGGGCGAATATATTGTAATGGCGCGTAAAGCGAGCAAGCACACATCCTACTCTGAAAACGATTGGTTTGTTGGTGCGATTACGAATGAAGAAGCCAGAGAATTATCACTACCGCTAACCTTTCTAGAGGAAGGTCAGCAGTATGAAGCGCAGCTCTATCTGGATGGAGAGAAAGCGCATTGGAAAACAAACCCCTACGCAATGAACATCGAGAAAAAGGTAGTGACGTCTGCCGATGTCTTGTCATTAAAGCTTGCGCCATCGGGGGGAGGAGCGATACGCTTTAAATTACTAGCGCAATAATAGACAGGGTGTGATGTTGGATAAGATTCAGTATTTTGATAAAGCGTTGTTTGAAACGCTTAAACAGTCGGCTGAGGAAAGTCCTCGCCGACGGGCTAATTTGAACGTACATAAATCTTATACCGACATGGTACAGCGTTTGTTTATTGCAATGATGCCTGACTCCTACGTGCGGCCTCATCGACATGTACAGTCTCATAAGTGGGAGTTCTTCATGGTGGTAGAGGGCGAATTAGACATTCTATTTTTCAGCGACGATGGCGAAGTCGAAAACAGAGTAACGCTAACCGCTCGTGGAGAGACCTGCGGAATTGAGATTCCTCCTAATACCTGGCACGCAACGGTGTGTCATAGCCCAGTAGTTTTCATGGAAGTTAAACAAGGGCCTTACGAAGTCACCGATGATAAAGGTTTTGCAAGCTGGTCTCCTGAAGAAGGAAGCGACCAGGTCCCCAATTTTCTAGCATCACTTAAGCAAGCGGCGGTGGGTGATAGCGTACGTTTTTTAAAGCCTCTACTTGCCTAATAAAGCGCTTATAGCCGGCTTTCGGCACTTTCCTTTTCGGAAAGTCATTGCTATTGCTTATCTACATGGTATGGTTAAGGATAAGTGACAGAAGGCCGCTGCTATATATTTAAAAAGCACCGAGGCCAATACATTTAGCTTAGTCGCGGCAAAGGGCCGATTGTACAAGCACATTGTGAAAAGAGAATTATCATGCAAAACGTTTCAACTGGTTATTTTTATAATTTTAATTACTGATTGCACCTGACCGTCGGTGTTCAGGGGCAAGTATTGGCTTCTGGGCACTGCAGGTAGAACGTTTTGCAAAAGCCCAGAAGGTATCACCATCTGGGCTTTTTTAATGCCCGTAATTCTCGGTAAAAGACAATGAAAGAAATCACATTAGGTGACATCAGAAAGCAGCACAGAGTTAAACAGGAAGTCGTAGCAATGGCGTTATCGGTCACAGCTTCTGGTGTAAGTAAGTTGGAATCAAAACGTATTCAGGACGTTTCACTTCAACGTGCGGCTGCATATTTAGCTGCGGTTGGCGGGAACATGAAAATTGAAGTAACTATGCCTGATGGCGCTACTTTGCAAGTTGGGTAGTAGGGCGTGTTAATTTGTTGCTGCATAAATGCACAGCAAGGAACGACAAATCCTAGTTTTAATACCAGTCCTTATAGATTATTACCCACTCAGCGAGACTTAAAATGTTCGTAATCGCGGCGTGTTAACGCAGGTGAAAATATGGCTAATCCAACCACTGCTGGGTTGGACTTGCCATGTTATTGATTACTTTTTATTACAAGTTCGCACTACGTTTCCTAGTGATAGTATGCCGCGCTATTTTCTCTAAAGCGGCGTGACGTAGCAAAGGTGTGTAGCCATTCGTTAAAGGAAATACCTCGCGCACTCTGCTCATGATAAAATGGGCTAGGTGAGGATACTGGGAAGGCATTATCTTCACAAAAATCGTTTAGCACCATGTGGCAGGTGCCTTCACCAAGGTAAAATTGATAATTCCAAGTGAAAGCTGACAGCGCATGAAGTGACGCATTAGCCTGAAGCTGCCAGCCAAGTATGTAGCCTAAATCAGATTCTGTTACACCCCATGTCGTTGGGTCTAAATTACCTCTAGAGACCTGATCAGAGATTTTAGAAAACTGAATTTGAACAATGTCGGTTCCTGTTGAATATTGCGCAAAACGGTTCCAAGGGTACTGATAAGCTAATCGCAGCATCACCTGCTTATTGAGCGTTAGATGGTTAAAATTGCCAATCAGTGATTGGAAATTACGTGGTAGTGTATCTTCTATCCCCCATGGCCCTTGATAGTTTAGGACTGTTTGCGTAAAGCCTCGGGATATAACACCAAGCGACGCATCAGCGAAGAGGGCAACCTTTGTGCGACCAAACAGCGATTGGAAGTAGGGGAAGTTGAACGTTGCACCATAACCGCCCGCACTGCTTCCACTGAGTAGAACTTTGTTGGGTGATAAATCATCGTTGTTCAGTTTTTCTTTAATCCACTGCATAACAACTAGCGCGTTGTCGTGACCACGGTGCTTTAAAGTAACTTCGGCACCAGGTAGACCTGTAACGATACCAAGCTCGTCAACGTACTGCGTGTCTTTTGAGCCTAAGTGTAGGTCGCCAGTACAGTAGGGAATGAAAACTTTTGACCAAGTTTGAAAAGGGTTCTCTTGTGTATCTTCAAATATTCCGCCTGAAATAAATGGCGTATTTTCGATTACGGCTGATGGGTTATATGCGGCTCGCGACATCGGGTTGTCGTCAAACTCAAGCTGCATTGACGCTAAGCAAGTGGCACTGTCCCAGCAGGCGCCGCCACCATTGAAGTAGATAAGTAGGTTATCACTTTCTCCTTGTTCGAAATAAAACGAGAATGGGTTGGGTGCTAACCCCTCTGGTCCCGGTAAAGCGGGAAGAGAACATGATGGGTACACGGTTTTTTCACCGCCGCCAGGTACTGATACCACCACCTCATTTTCAGGAGTGATTTGCTCCCATTGTGCAAAGGCATTATGGGCACAGAAACTCAGTGCCATTACAGCAAAATAGCGAAAACGTTTAGCGTAAGAATGCATAAACAATTCCTTTTGACATAGATAAACATGGTTTGAATAGTAAGTTTGATTCGGCTGTTATGAGAAAATTGAACTTCCTGAAACTTTCTCAATCGATCTCATTAGCGCGTAACTACGACAATTCATAGCGAGCGCTATACATTCATGATCGTGAATTGCGCCACGAACTGTGGCTATAGCCTACGCACTAGGTTATAGCATTTATCCACTCTGTCTAGCGTTGATGTGGCGTTTTAAAGCATTGAATAAACATATTTTTACGACTAATCGCTTTAACTAAAATACTTCTGGGTTAAAATATAGCTAAATCGATTACAAGGAGTCTTACATGGCCGTTCACGAAATTACCCACCCGCTTATTGCGCACAAACTAGGGCTTATGCGATACGCTAAAATTAGCAGCAAAGACTTTCGCGAGCTTGCCTCTGAAGTAGGGAACCTTCTGACTTATGAAGCAACGCGAACACTGCCTACTGAAAGAGCGACGATTAAAAGTTGGTCGGGCGATGAGGTAGAAGTAAGACAAATTAAAGGCAAAAAAATTACTGTCGTTCCTATTCTTCGTGCAGGCCTAGGTATGCTTGAAGGGGTACTTGAACTAATTCCAAATGCGAAGATTAGCGTAGTGGGTCTGTACCGTGATGAAGATACGCTTCAGCCGGTCGCCTACTTTGATAAAGTGGTTAAAAATATTGATGAACGTACTGCACTAATTGTTGACCCGATGCTAGCCACTGGCGGTACTTTGATTGCAACAATCGACCTTTTGAAAAAGAAAGGCTGTCGAAAAATAATGGGACTATTCCTTGTTGCTGCGCCTGAAGGCATTAAAGCCGTTGTTGAAGCACACCCTGATGTTGATATCTTTACCGCCGCAATCGATGATAGATTGAATGAGAAAGGCTATATCCTACCGGGATTAGGAGATGCTGGAGACAAAATCTTTGGCACGCGCTAAGAGCGAAAATCTCTAAAAATTAAGCCATTGAGCAATTTGTTACACAACTCATCGAATTAGCGCTAAATTTCACGCGTTAAACGTTTAAGTTAATGATATAGTCAGAGGGTAGTCAGAGCGCACGCTTGCTACCCTTTTTTGTTTTTAAATCTGGGTAGTTAGTTTCGTGAAAAGAGCTAAAAATAATGAATAAAACAAAACTTACCCTAAAAGATGTTGCTGAACAGTTGGGCGTTTCAACGGCAACCATTTCAAATGCGTTTAACCGCCCGGACCAATTATCAAAAGCGAAGCGCGAAGAGATTTTAGCGCAGTGCAAAAAGATTGGTTACAGCGGCCCCAATAAAGCAGCACAGATCCTCAGAAAGGGCACATCAAATATTGTGGCTTTAGTATTAGCCGACAGCATTTCATATATGGTGAGTGACCCCGTCGCGAGTACTTTTATTAAAGGTGTTTCTTCTGCGCTTCAAGAAAATGGCAAGCATTTGTTACTGTACGCGGGCGACTCTGACAGCATTCTTGATGTTGTAGATTTTGTTGATGGTTTTATCTGTTACGGACAACCGCGCAACAGCAACTTGGTAGCGGAGTTGGCAGTGTCGCCAAAACCTGTGGTCACCGTTGACTTTGATATCGAAGACAAACCATCTATTAATATTGATAACGAAGAGGCGGCCTATCGCGTTGCGTCTCATGCGTTAAATGAAGGTGATAATGTGGCAATTTTTGGGCTTCGCCTGATTGACTCGCCTTCTACATGTCGTATTTACGATAGTCCGTTGATTGACGTAGACAGCTCAATTGCTCACCGTCGACTTGATGGTTATTTAAGGGCCGCTGAAGAAAAGAACATCACGGTAAGCAATGAGCGTATTTGGCACCTTCCAGAAAGTGACAGACATTTTGCAAGACAGGCTGCCAAAGAAGTACTGACCAGCTCTCCAAGACCTAATGTGGTTTTGTGTATGAGTGACATTATAGCCCTTGAGCTACTTCACTTAGCCTTGGATATGAATATTAAGGTACCGGAAGAGCTGAAAATTACAGGGTTTGATGGTATTGGGGAAGCCGAGCGTGCGCGCCCGCGTCTTACTACAGTTTGCCAATCCAGTAGTGGCAAAGGCGTAGAAGCAACAAAAGCACTGCTTAATCAAGTAACAGCAAAGAGTACGCTGCCTTTTGAATTGCAAGTCGGCGAGACGGTATAGGCTGAGCCAAGAGGTTCAGCCCGCGTTAAATAAGGTAGATTGCTTATCAAAGTTTAACGAGCAGCGATTAAAAAATGCGGCAAGTTTCTTTTCTTCAAAAAGGTCGCCGCTTTCCTTCAAAGAAGCGGGCTGATTGAGTGCCGGTGGCGGGAATACACCATAGCCAGACAACAAACAATGCCATGAGGTAGTGCTGAAATGTCGACCAATACCTTGCCGCTTTATTTCCTCAACAATATCCCCTTTTCTGTACCACACATCAAGTAAACTAAGCAGTGATTCGGACAGCTTCATATTAGCTCTGTTGTCTCTCCAGTAGTCACTGTCGTTGCGCCCGTTTAGCTTGTAATGACACACGATATAATCTCGGACGCGTTCAAAGCGCTCTGAAACTTCCCGATTAAACGCCTGTCTCTGTTGAGCACTTGTTTCGTTGAAAGAATAGTTGTCCGCGAAAAGCTCGATGCTCGTTTGAACTAGGTGTAGTGCCGTTGCTTCTAAAGGTTCAATAAACCCTTGCGACAAGCCTAGTGCAAGACAATTCTTCTCCCAGTGCCTTTCACATTGCCCTACACGCATAGACAAGTGCTTTGCTTCAACATCGGTATTTTCCATCCCCAATGCGCGTCGCAATTCACATTCTGCAGCGTCTTTCTCTTGGTACTGCTGACTATACACATATCCGTTTCCCGTGCGGTTGCGAAGCGGTATCTGCCAACGCCAACCGTTCGACATGGCAACCGACTCGGTTTCAACCGGTAAATTAGCGCATGCTGGTGTAGGCAACACAACGGCCGAGTCATTGAATAGGTTGTCACTAAAGTCCCTAAACGGTACGCCTAGCGTCTTTTGTAAAAGGAGTCCTGAAAAACCCGTGCAATCTATGAACAGATCTCCATCAAGTTTTTGTCCGTCTTGACAAACGAGATGTGAAATGTCGCCAGATGGTGAGGTATGCACCGATTCAATATTACCAACAACGTGATATACGCCTTTTGATTTAGCGCGCTCGCGTAAGAATCGTCCAAGTTTTAGAGAGTCAAAGTGGTAGCCGTATTCTATATCGAATGGAAAATTATGTGAGGGAAGAGGGGCAAGGTTTTTCTTTGCCAAATACCCCGCCATAAGAAACTTATCAGGTCGAGTTTCAACATCGAGACCCAGCCTTCTGGTTAAGGCATTAACGTGAAATGCTCGTTCACTAAAAACATCTAGCTGGCTAATAAAGGGGTGAGAGTAGCTGTGTGAATTATTGCCATTCCAGCCCGTGAACTTGATATTAACTTTATACGTTGCTTGGCACTCTTCCATCCAATCATACTCAGGAATATCAAGAGTTTGGAAGAAACGCTTGAGAGTAGGTGTCGAGCCTTCGCCTACGCCTATTGTGCCAATGTCTTCTGATTCTATGAGTGTGATGGTCACAGCTTGATTAGCCCAGCGGTGAGCTAAAAGGTTGGCAGCCATCCAACCTGCTGTGCCGCCTCCAGCAATAACAATTCGGAGTGGTGTTGTCATTAAAGGCTCTGCAATAAAAGAAGGGTGAAATTATACAGTATCAGAGTTGCGCATTACTGCCACACTTTACATGGCAGTAATGCAAGACACGTATCCACTATCTAAAGATGCGTGCCATTATTTTCGTACGTTCAAAAGGGATGGTCCCTTTTAATAGAACGAATAGTTGAGGTTTAGCATATAAGAAGGACCAAACTCGCGGCGGAGCGTAACAATGCCTGCATCATCAATGGTTTCTTCTTTCTCATCAGTCAGGTTGACGCCTTGTAACGATACTCTTAGCCCTTCCAAGTACTCAATTCCGCTATCTGCAAAATCGTAGCTAATTTGAGCATCGACTTGGGTAACGGCGTTACGAGTTGCTGGCTCAATTTTGTTTGAACCTCCACGCTGATATGTGAGGAACTCAGAACGATCGGTTGCCGCAACCCTAATCTCAAAGCCGTTCATCTCATAGTACGCTGTAATGCTGTACGTATTGTCTGATTGGCCTGGAATGGCTGTGCCATCTTCAAGCTCCGCATCTAGGATTGTTGCAGAAGCGGCAATACCAAATCCATCCAGAGAGTCAGTGAGCATTCTCAAGGGAACATTGGCCGTTAGCTCAACCCCTTTCATTTCACCTTTCAGGCCATCTTCGAAGAATGAATAGAAGCCTTGGTCTGGCGGAGTTACTAAATCGCCCACTTCGTAAGGCGTGTCTTGCGGGCCGTAGTTACCAGCAACGTCCACGATCCTGTCATGGAATCCAGGGATGAAGTAGTTAGCACCGTCATTGGTCACGTCATTCGTGAAATCAATAAGCTGGTTGCCGTCGCGGGTCCAATTAACCAAATCTTTATAGAAAAGCGCAATTGAGACATAACCTTCTTCATCGAAGTAGTTTTCAAATGAAATGTCAAAGTTGTTGGCTTCTAACGGACGAAGGGTTGGGTTACCCGTAAACTTAGACCAAGGCGATCCGAACTCTCTCACCGCCGCCTCAGAATTCTCTGTAGCAATCAGCTCAATATTTTGATCAAACTTAACAAAGCCCGATGCTTTCATTTGGTCGATACGCGCTCGACTAATGGTTTTCGATGCCGCCAAGCGCAGGTAGCGATTCTCATTAAGTTCGACACTTACGTTCAGGCTAGGTAGGAAGTGAGAGTAATCATCGCCATCGGTAATAATACAGTCCGCATCAACTACTTGGTTGCCATCGTCGTCACACACGGCAAAGTTCGGGCCTACAATACCAATGAAACCCGTTGAGCTTTGGTCTGTTTGTACATATTGTGCACCCACGTTACCTTTTACATTGAAACCTTGAACTTCAGTCTCAAAGTCTAGCTGGGCGTATAATGTAGTTACTTCTTCATCAATGGTGTAGGTATCACCTAAACGATCAGGTTCTAGAAGCCCTGCATCATTAAGCGTATATTCACCATCGTTGTAAGGGGCAAATCCGTCGTAGGCTACAACGTAACCCATGCCAGCCCAGGTTAAGTCAGCTAAGCCGTTGTACAGATACTGCTCAGGGATCGCTTCAGAAAATGGATAAGATGATGCGGTTGCGAAGAAACCTTTGTTATCTTTTGCTTTGTATCGGTCGCTATAGTTTACGCCGGCCGTAAAAGTGTTGAAGATTCCCCAATCTACATAACCAACTGCCTCAAAACGTATTGTGGTCAGCTCTTCTTCAAAATCAGCAAAGTTCAGGAAGCCGTCTTGGGCGTTGAAATAGCTGTAAGGTTGACCATTTGCCTGTAACACATCGGTGGTAAACTGATCGGCAATGTTAGCCATACCGCCCCCCCAAACTTGAGGACCCGCAAGCTGTAACATGGTGGGATCAGAGAATGCATCAAGGCCGCTACTGCCGGTAAAGTAAATACCATCAGTGCTCATTTCGAATTGACGTGAACCTAATTGCCCTTCGCCGAGCGCACCAGAACGCGCTAAACCAGCGTATGATTCACCACGCAAGTCACGTTTGTTCGACTCACTGTCTGCCACGTCTAAAGTAAGAGACCACTCATCGGTTATGTCGTATTTGATATTTAAACCGAAGGTTTTAAGCTCGCCATCTTTTTGCGCGGGATCTGTACGCAGTACTGGATTCGCGTTAACTTGCGTGCCCGAGTTGTTAATGCCTGTACCGCTTACATTTGCCGCAGCGAAGGGTTCGATGAAACCGCGAATAACACCTGAGTCGGAATAATCAATATCTAGCGCATCAAAAACAATGTCTAGTCTATCGGTGGGACGCCATTGAAGAATGGCTGAAATCGTGTCGCGTTCTAGCACGCGGCTAATGGCCTGAGTGTCTAAACCAAACGGAAGCACCTGACCATCGTCATTCTCACCATAACCCCACACACCGTATTTTCTCTCGTTTCTGGGGGACTCCGTTGATGCAATGGCAAGTGCGAGACCCACAGTGTCATCGGCAAACTTTTCTACAAAGGAAAGGGCGAACCGGTTGCCGCTATTGTCGAACTCTGGATTATCTAAATCGTTGCCACCAAGTTCGTAGACCCCAGTGACGGTAAGGGTTTCTTGGGCTGCTAGAGGGCGTACTGTTTGCAAGTCTACTGTACCGCCAATACCTTGGACAATAAGCGACGCGTCAGAGGTTTTGTAAATTGTGGCACCTGTCATGATTTCAGCAGGGTATAAGTCGTACTCTACGCCACGGTTATCGCCAATACCGATAAGCTCTCGTCCGTTCAGCGAGGTGCCGGTAAAGTCTTCTTTGAAGCCACGTACCGAAATACCAGACGTTCGTCCGCCTACGCGCTCACCTTATAGGCCTGGCAAGCGGGCAAGTGATTCTGCGATTGAAGAGTCTGGAAGCTTACCAATGTCTTCTGCGGAAATGGCCTCAACAATGGAATCGTTGTCCATTTTCACCGCTTGGGCGCGCATTAAAGAGCCTCGAATACCCGAAACTTGAATAATTTCTACTTGTTCGTCGTCTGGTGTGTCTTGTGCTACTACTGAACCGCTGTTAAGGGCGGCGGTAATTGAAATAGCGATTAACGCAGGTTTAAACGTACTGGTGTGCTTCATGAGTCATACCTTGCTGAGTGTGTTAAACAAAGGTTTTATTATTTACAACGTTTTAACAATAGTAGTTGTTTTACTCATACGCAAGTGTTTTCTTGATTGTTTAAGAAAAGTGTTTTCAAATACAGGTCATAAACGGCTATTCGTGGCTAGCAAGAATGCTTAATGCTTTTTCTTGCTACTTCTAGATAGTACCGAGAAAGTTTGGATAACGCCGATTGAAATCTGGCTAAGAGCAGAAGGGGGAGTGGCAAATTTTTTAGAGAATGAGAAGCGGACAATAAATGCTATAGCCCGCAACAGATATGAGGTTCAGTGACTGCTTATTTTAGTTAGGTTACTTGACGTTGGGATTTAGTCCCAAACCAGTTCTTTAAAGTGCTTGCGACACATTGATTCATAGGTGTCGTTGCCGCCAATTTGTACTTGATCACCATTTTTTACTGCATTGCCATTTTCGTCTAAACGTACCACGAAACTTGCTTTTTTACCGCAATGGCAAACGGTTTTTAGTTCAGACAGTTTATCTGCCCAAGCCAGCAAATAATGACTGCCTTCAAAGGTTTCACCTAAAAAGTCGGTACGCAGGCCGTAGGCTAGTACCGGCACATCAAGTTCATCAACTACGTCCACTAGCTGCTTTACTTGTGCCTTTGTTAAGAACTGTGCTTCGTCAATAAAAATGCAGTCTGGCTTTAACGCTTCGCAGTCTTTGCTTATTGAGGCAAACAAATCATCGCCTTTTGCGTATAGCTTGGCATCTGCTTGTAAGCCGATACGAGAAGTGACCTTCCCAACGCCGTATCGATCATCTAGCGCTGCGGTATAAATCACGGAATGCATACCGCGTTCACGGTAGTTATAAGCTGATTGGAGGAGTGATGTAGACTTCCCTGCGTTCATTGCAGAGTAATAAAAATAAAGTTGAGCCATGGTTTTTAGTAGTTTTCGTTATACCAAGAAATAAGGTCGTTGGCGTTCATTGGTCTAGCGAAGTAAAAGCCTTGCAAATAGTCGGTTCCAAGCTGCGACAAATGTTGCCTTTGCTGCTCAGTTTCGATGCCCTCTGCAATGGTTTTACAGCCAAACTCTTTAGCCATTAAAAGTGTTGCTCTTATTATGGTATCACTCTCTTCAGAGCTATTCTGTATAAAAGAGCGGTCAATTTTAATAAAATTGAATGGCATAGATTGAAGACGGTTTAAAGATGAATAACCTGTACCAAAGTCATCAATTGATATTTTGACATCACGGGCTACGAGTTCGCTCACTCGTTTAGTCACTAGATCTTTATCAATAGCGAATACGCTTTCAGTTATTTCTAGATAGAGGCGTTCTGGTGAAATTTTAGTTGTGCTGAGGGCATTGTCTAAAACTTTAAAGAAGCTGTCATCGAGCAGCTGCGCGACTGATACATTTATCGACATTGCGAGGCCGGGTTTGAACTGCCAATGTGAAAGGTCGATAAGCGCTCTATTTAATACCCTCGCACCTATTTCAGGCATTAGCCCGCTGCGCTCTGCAAGGGGGATAAACACCGCAGGAGAGATGTTTTCTCCGTCGCAGTTCCACCGTAAAAGCGCTTCTACTGACGACAAGGAGTTTGTCGTGACGTCAATGATAGGTTGATAAAAAACAGTAAATTCACTATTTTCAATGGCTAATCTTAAGCGTTCACAAAGGCGCTGCTCTCGCTTTATTTCGTTGTGCAACGTTTCGTTAAATACGCCAATAGAGCCTCTTTGCTTACGCTTTTGATCATACATAGTCAGGTCGGCCTGTTGAATTAAATCAACAGCACTGTCGCCATGGACGGGGAACATAGCGATGCCGATAGTGGCGTCTAACGTTACCTGATTGTCGTTAGCAATAATGGGAATAGTGACGCCACTGCGCATAGCGTGTGCTACGGCCTTTGCGGTATCAACATTAGCATAAGGAATTACGGCGACGAATTCGTCTCCTCCCCATCTTCCCAGGTGATTTTCTTCCGTATAGTTACGAAGTCTGTTGGCAATTTCGGCAAGGACAATATCGCCGACTTTATGTCCTAAACTGTCGTTAACTTGCTTGAATCCGTCTAAGTCGATAAATAGAAGGGCGAGCGAGTTATCAAGGGCTCGTGTGGTGTCTATCAAATTGTTGAGATGCTTGAGAAAGCCATTGCGATTAAGCAAATTTGTCAGTGGATCTCTGTTAGACAACCGATATAAATCCGCCGTTCTTCTTTCCACTTCCGCTTCAAGGTTGGCGTTAGATGCATCGAGCTTTTCGTTTGAAGCTATGAGTAGTTTGTTTACTTTAACTGTTTCACTACGCTCAATACGCATCTGTTCCATCAAACTATTATTCTTAGCTTTAAGGTGTAATGTACTGATGAAAAAGCGATGGTAGCGAAAAGCACTGGCGAAAATGCCAAACCAGAAAACCAAGCCAAGCACACCTAAAATAAAAAATTTCCCGCTAGCATCAATTAACGCACATAACGACATAGGTACAAGAAGAGCAGTAGAGTAGAACCCGACGAGTTTTATGTTCGGAGACAGGACGGTACCAGCTCCGCCGGACATCGCGGCGAGTACAACCATAGTCGCTGCTAGTTCGACAGTTGCCATGGATGAATAGAAAAGCACTGAATAAAGCGCCCAAATACAACCCGTAACATAAAGCCCGGTCGAAAACCGAATCAAAGCAGGGCGCGGGTTATAAGCTTTTCCTGCCAAATTAGTGCGCCAATACAATGCATCAATTAGCCTCAGAAGTGAGACGCACACCATTACTCCCCAAATCTGTAGTTTGTTTGCAAATGTTGAAGGGGAGTCGCTTTCAAAGAAAAATACCAGGCCAGAAAAGGCAAATATCGTCATCAAGAAGCCGACAAAGCTATTGCCAATTAGCATGTCGGTGGTGTCTCGTTCTATTTCAGTTTGTGATATCGATTCTTGATACGTGTTCTACCGGATAAAGCCTTAATTACATTGTGATTCAAATTTAATGCGTTACTTCAAAAGCAAATTTAGTCGTACAGAATAGAGCGAAGCGTACAAACTTAAGTGCACTAAATGATTGTAGTATAGGCTAAATATAATACATATGACGGAGTCATTTTAAAATTCGACTAAAGCAACCCGCTTTTGTTTATCTATGTTTTTTCACAGTTCGTTCTGAATACCTGAAAGTGTAGTGTTCTTAATCGATATTGCTTTTTATTTCTTATCTGCGATGTGAACCGCTGAATATAGCTAAAACTTTAGTATATAAAAGTTAAATAAGGCGCTGCGCAAGAGTAAAAACTCTTCACAGGATGTTTACAATGTTGTTCCTTTGTTATAAATTCTTAATCGATTAAGTTTGAATTGTGTTGCCTCCTCCCTACGTTAAAGGGGCAGAGGCTACCTTGGATTTAACAAATTCAACACATTGCCGGAGAAAAAATGAACAAAAATCACACACTCAATGCTTTGACCCTAGCGATTTGCGCCGCTTTTTCGGGCTCAGTTATCGCGCAGGAATCATCAACAGCTGATGCTGACGCAAAGTCGAAAGAAAAATTCGAACAGATTGTGGTTACCGCTGCACCGGGTGGTGCAACGATGCAAGAAGCTAGTGTTTCTGTAAGTGCATTCGATGAAGACGATATTCTTAAACTAGCTCCTCGTTCTACCGCTGAGGTATTTCGCGCATTACCCGGTATTCGTGCCGAGTCTTCAGGCGGTGGCGGTAATGCAAATATTACTATTCGCGGTATTCCACTTGCGACGGGTGGTTCTAAATTCTTGCAAATCCATGAAGACGGTTTACCTGTTTTAGAATATGGTGATATTAACTTTGGCAATGCCGATAACTTTTTACGCTACGACTGGTCAGTAGCGAATGTGGAAGCAGTGCGCGGTGGTTCAGCGTCAACATTCGCAAGTAACTCGCCAGGCGGTGTTATTAACTTGATCAGTAACACGGGCGAAGTAGGTGGCGGTGCCATTGGAACGTCATTTGGCGTCGATTACGAAGAGTTTCGTTTAGATTTTCGCTATGGCGGTGAAATTAGCGACGACCTTTACTACCACATTGCTGGCTTTGCCCGTGGTGGAGAGGGCCCGCGAGAAACGGGATACAATGGCGACCAAGGCGGTCAAGTTAAGTTCAATATCACTAAGATGCTAGATAACGGTCACATCCGTTTCTTCTATAAAAACCTTGATGACAAAGTATCAACATACCTTCCTTCTCCGGTATTGGTGAAAGGCGATGGTGAATATGGCCCGGTACCTGGTTACGATGCCAGCTCACAGGCATTAAACTCAGCTTACAACACAAACATTTCTACTTTTGACAGCTATGGTAACCCAGAGAATCGCGACGTCCGCGATGCTATCGAATCAAAAGTAAACTCATTTGGCGTTGAAGTTGACCTCGAAGTGGCTGAAAACTTGTTCTTATTAAACAAGTTCCGTATTTCAGATATCTCAGGTGGTTTTATTGCTCCATTTACTGATGGATTTCCAGCGGGCCCTGGCGATGTATCGAATTTCGCTTCTGCACTTTGTGCCGGCGCTACTGACGGTGACGGAAATGCGCTGAATTGCGACAGCACAAGTGTTGTGCTCGCGAACGGACCTGGCGCTGGTGAAGTGTACACAGGACAAGCATTTACAAACCTTCAGTTCGACACAAGAATCAACGATCTGGGTAACATGATCAACGATTTCAGCTTGCGTAAAGAATTTGATAACGGTATCGACCTCACAGTAGGTTATTACTACTCAAACCAGGACATCGCCACAAGCTGGTCAAGCTGGCAGACATTTATACAAACTCTAGACGGTGACAATTCACAGCTTCTAACAATTACAGATGGCGATGGCGTGGAACTTGTTTCAAACGGTTTATTGTCACCAAGCTTCCTTTCGTGGGAGTGGGACTTAAACTATGTAACAAAAGCGCCGTACATGAACGTTGGTTTTGAATTGTCTGATAACATTCTTATTGATGCATCGGTACGTCATGACACGACCGAAGCTTCAGGTGAACTCATCAGCTCATGTTGCGGCGGAAATGCTGACTTCGACCTAAACGGTAACGGAACTATTGAGCAAATTGAAGATGCTTCAGCAATCAACAGCGGCTTCATTAGCGGTGGTGTCATCAACTTAAATCGCGCCAGTGCGTCTTCTCAAATTGTTGATTACAGCGCGAATAATACGTCTTATTCAATCGGTGGTTCGTACCTGCTAAGCGATAGCCAGACGTTCTTCGCTCGTTACTCTAAAGGTGGCCGTGCCATTGCTGACCGCCTACTTCAAATTGGCGGTACGTTGAACGCGGATGGTAGCCTAACAAGCACAACTTCAGGTTACGACACAACCAAGCAGTTCGAAATTGGTTACAAGTACGGTACTAAAGACCTAATGGTTAACGCTACTTTGTTTGATACTGTTACTGAAGATACGCAAGCAGAAGTAACAAGTGGTCTAACTTTCATGCGTGAATACGAAGCAACTGGTCTTGAGCTAGAAGGTCGTTGGAATGCAACTGACAATTTTGTGATGTCAGGTAACTTAACATGGACAGATGCTGAAATCAGTAAAGATGTTAATGACCAATCGCTCGTAGGAAATACGCCTCGACGTCAAGCTGATTTGATCTGGACTATTACACCTGAGTATGTCACTGACAATTGGTCAGTTGGTGCTTCGCTGCAAGGTTCGACAGAGTACTACGTACAAGATAATAATGACCTGAAACAAGAAGGCTATAACCTTGTAAACTTATTCGCTACGTATTGGGTTAATGACCAGTTTTCAGTGTCGTTAAACATGAACAATGCTACAGACGAATTTGTAGTAACTGAAGTAGAAGGAACACCTTTTGGAGAGATTTCAACAGGTGATTATGTCCGCGGAAGACCGCTAAATGGTCGTACTACGGTACTTTCACTAAAGTATATGTTTGAATAGGCCAGCAACTTCGAGCACTCGATGGACAACACATCGAGTGCTTTTCAATTAGGAATTGAATACAAACAACGATGTTGGATGCTTCATTGCCGTAACTGCGTTATCAACAACTCTAAGACATCCTATAAAAATAATTAATAGGAAATATCAATTTATAAGGATTTAATAAATGAAATTAAAAGCTGCACTTATTGCATTACTTAGCGCTTCTTTTTCTTCTCATGCTGTTTATATCGATACCAACTACGAATACAATCCATCTGAGCCTTCTTGGTACAAGCTTTTGGATTTGGCGGAAAGTTGGGTTAGAAAGCAAGGTTCGAAGACTGAAGGTCCTAGTGAGATTGTTTATGTAGGACAAGCCCCGTCTTTAGGAGCTTGGCGAAGAGCTACGAGAGATTGGACCCCAGGTGCGTGTCTTAGTT
This sequence comes from Alteromonas sp. CH_MED4-4, assembly GCF_037029575.1. Lineage (NCBI taxonomy): Bacteria > Pseudomonadati > Pseudomonadota > Gammaproteobacteria > Alteromonadales > Alteromonadaceae > Alteromonas > Alteromonas sp. CH_MED4-4. The sequence goes on from NZ_JAYMEU010000021.1 coordinate 36,329, forward strand.
CTGTTGCTGACAATACTGGCGTTTGGATAAGCGATCCGTCCAAAGCAACTAGTAAAAGTGACACTTTTTTTACCTACGATGGTTTAGCAGGTAAAACCTCTTCCTATAAAGAGTATGTTGTTTCTACGGGGGCACCTTTTGAGTTCGAAAGTAAAAACTACAAATCAGCCGGGTTGAAGCGATTTGCAGACTACTACCACTCATTTAGGGTCGATGGTCCCAACGGCCTTTCCACAGTAATTGACAAAAAACAAAAACATAGTTACCGAACTTCGCATGTTTTTGCTCTAGGCCAGTCTACGCTCAATAGCACAACTCTAAGTAATTTTGAGTTTTTCATTGGAATAGGTGGAGATTTTTCAGATTTTAGCTACCAAGAGGGATTCAACTGGGCCGATTGGTCGAAATACAAAGTAAAAGCAAAGCTGAAGGGTAAAAATTTCTATTTAAGTGATTGCGGCTTTTCGAGCGTCATTGCTGAGCGAAATACTAAGCCGGTAATTCATGGTGTCGACTTTGATAGGACTACTCAAGTTGGTGGTGGGGGCTTCCTTAATACTAAGAGCATTACATTTAAACCTAGAGCAGAAGATAAGCATTCAGCGGAAAAAAACTTGATATATTCATGGGTAATAAACGGGCAAGTACATTATGGTAAAACACCACATTTTACCGTCGGAACTTATGTTGCGCCAAAAACGTACAGCTACCGCTTGACTGTGAGTGATGGAGATATGTCCACGCTTTATATTGGCTCAACCAGATTCTAGAGATGGGAAAAAGAGGCATTCGTTTGCCTCTTTAGAATTAAATGCTAAAAAAGAAAACTCTAACATTTGTTCTGTTGGCTCTCAGCTTCTTTCTTTTGGCCTCTATGGCTTTTGATTCAAGTGATAAAACTAAGCAAGCAGCGGGCTTACCAGCTGACTTAGAAAAGAATATGCAAAGTTTTGCAGGCCACATTGATCCCTCCTTCGTGATTGAAATCTCCCAAGAAAGAGAAAAAAGCCATATAGATGAGCGTCCTATTGAATCTACTAAATCACTCTTTAACGAAATCGAAAATCGAAACTTTACAAATATAAGTAAGTTCCACCAAGAAAATCTAGTATGTTCTTCAATAAAAGGGTTTTCTAATATGGATGAATACTTGGCCGAGCTTGGGCAATACTCTGACATTGACATTGGAGAAGCGTTAAAAATATTTGAATCATGCAGTAAAGTTGACATAAAAGGCTTCAATGATCTGGAAGCGCTGTATTTCGAGGCTTTAGAGGCAGGGGTTGTAGAATCAGAATTTTTATTGGGAGTTTTATATCCACCGAGTTTTAGCGATAGTATTTACTGGTTGTCTAGGTCAGCTACCTGGAATGAAGAAAGTATCCGTTTGCTGAGCGAAACAGTTTATTCCTCTAGTGCTAGCGATGTTTACAAAGCATTTTGGTCCTATGCCTTCATAGGGGAGAATAATTTGCGAGTTATTGATTTAGATAACCATATAGCTACTCTAGAAATGCGTTTAAATGAAGAGACTCGTCAGGTTTTAATAGATTTAGCAAATTCATGGGGGGCAGCTTCGTCTGAGAGTGAACGTAGGAGAATAATAAAAAAGCTTGAGGCTCTTTAATTGATTTTCAATGACATATATTGTGAAGAATTGTTTCCACTCACTCTTCAATATTGTCGAAAGTCTCACCTCTCATTGTCTAATCTATTTGAAATTGCATTTGACAATGCACTGTAAAGATATGCATGCTTCTTGTTTATAACATGTACCAATTTATGTTCAACAATGGGCAAAAACTCAATGCCTTGCTTTTCGAAAATAGCATTTTGTGTAAAGTCGCTGGGCAGAATGGCGTAATTAAAACGACCATTCACAAGCAGTTCTAAAACATGATTGAAATCATCAAACTCGAAAATGTTAGCCGCAATACTGGCTTTGGGTTTACCCATGTTAGAAAAAAACGAGTTGTTACCGCTATGGCATTACTGGCATCATTAATGATGTCGCTGTGACACGGTGCATTGCGAATGCACAACAAAAAAGACGCACCCTGTGAGAAAGGCGGTTCAATCGCTATGATATTGTTTGAAGGCGTAGCAACAACGTCGTAGCGGATAACATCGGCATCAGTCATTCCTTCTTCTAGCAGGCGTAAACCTCGCTCTCCACCCACTTCAACAAATTCGGCAGTAATACCAATATCGGCATACACCTGCTCCATGAATGGTTTGTAATGGCTTAGTACTCTGGGGTGACTGACGTAGCCAATAATAAAGCGGTCTTCGTTTGCTGAAACACAAAGTCCAATAGACAACAATGTTATTGCTAACAGTAAAGTAAACGCAATTCTCACTCTTACATCATTGAAACTCGAAAAATACGCATGTTTGCAGCTATGGTATATCGAAATAAAAGTTAGACTATAGTTGAAGTATTGTCTAATGAAGTGGCGCGTTAAGAAGTTAAATTTTATTCAGGTAAAAAAAGCCCCGGCATTGCCAGGGCTTTGGGTTACTAACGCTGCTTAGGCTGCGTTTTGACCGCCATCGATTGCTTTAAGCGTTTGAGACGCTGGAACAAGTTCCATATCGAACGTGTATTCGTCTACACGAACTGCTAGCTTGCGCTTCTCGTTATAGTCGTGAAGCTTAGCGGCTTCATCAACCGTTACTACACCTTTTTCTTGAAGCTTGTTAAGTGCATGTTCAAAAGAAATGAACGGCACTACAGGCTCTTTGCGAAGTGCTTTTTGCACTTTACCAAGAAGGTGCGCTACCGCGTGCTTCGCTTTGAACGCTTGCTCGTTGATGTCGTTGCCATCTCCCGGCGTAACGCGAACAAGGTGAGTAAGCTGCTCTTTCACGCTGTTATCTTGCATAGACGCGATAGAAAGCTCACGCACTAGGTCATCGCTGATACCCGCAACACTGTTGGTGTAGGTATTTGTAAGAAGACGCATTAGACCACGTGTCGCCGTGTTCGGGAAATTGTTGATAAAGTTAACAATTGCCTGATCAGCTTGTTGTAAAGACCACTGCATTGCGTATTCGAAATACGGTAGCGCAAGTTTTCTGTCTTCAATGCGCTGCTCGTAGAAACGAATTGCCGCCATTGCGCCGTATAGGTAGCTCATTACGTCACCTAGACGTGCTGATAAAAGCTCAGCTTTCTTAAGGTCACCGCCTAGTACTGCAAGTGACAAGTCAGCAAGTGGAGCTAGCTTTGCAGAGATGCTGTTAACACGCTTCTCGTACTTGCGAACTTCTGGTAGTGCAGACTCGCTCTCGCGTAGGAAAGGAAGGTAGCCTTTACCTAGGCTGCGGAATGCATTTTTAACGCTGAAGCCAACTGTTTTACGAAGTACTTTGTTGAACTCTGCATCCGCAGAACTTTCGTTGCTGTGGATTAGGTCAACCATGTCTTTCAAGTACGGGTGACAACGCATTGCACCTTGGCCAAAGATCATCAGGTTACGGGTAAGAATGTTTGCACCTTCTACCGTAATAGCAATAGGAAGCGCAGCATAGCCGCCCGCTAACGTATTCTGAGGACCGCGTTGAATCGCTTTACCAGCCTGGATGTCCATAGCAGAGTTCATCACATCACGACCTAGTTCAGTCATGTGATACTTAGCAATAGCGGTTACTACTGATGGCTTCACGCCTAAGCCTAGACCTTCAGTTGTAAGAACACGCATCGCTTCAAGTAAGAACGTCTTACCCGCGATGTCTGCCATTTTCTCTTGAATACCTTCAAAGCGACCAATTGGAAGACCAAACTGCTCACGTACGAATGAATACTCAACCGTGCCTTTAAATGCTGATTGTGCAGTTGCTACGCCCATTGCTGGAAGTGAAATACCACGACCTGCACCTAGACAGCTAACTAGCATCTGCCAACCACGACCAATGTTATTTTGACCACCAATGATGAAGTCCATAGGAATGAACACATCTTGACCACGAGTAGTACCGTTGTAGAAACGTACGCCCATTGGGTCGTGACGGTTACCAAGTTCAACACCAGGGTGAGACTTAGGAAGAAGGGCACAGGTAATGCCAAGCTCTAGTTTGTCGCCAAGTAGTTGGTCTGGATCGAATACTTTAAACGCAAGACCTAGTACGGTCGCAATTGGTGCAAGTGTAATGTAGCGCTTGTCCCAGCTTACGCGTAAACCAAGCACTTCTTCACCGTTGAATTCGCCTTTAGTCACGATAGCCGCGTCAGGAATAGCACCAGCGTCAGAACCTGCTTCAGGGCTGGTAAGCGCAAAGCACGGAATATCGCGACCGTCTGCTAGACGAGGTAGCCAGTAATCTTGCTGCTCGGTCGTACCATAGTGCATAAGAAGCTCGCCTGGACCTAATGAGTTAGGAACCATAACGGTTACTGCAATGGCACCGCTTTTCGCTGCGATAGTGGCAACGATTGTAGAGTTTGCATACGGGCTGAACTCAAGACCACCAAATTTCTTTGGAATGATCATAGAGAAGAAGCGGTTCTTACCTAGGAAGTCTAAAACGTCCTGAGGAATGTGCTTGCCGTTGCCTAATTCAAAGTCATCGATCATGTTCAGCAACTCGGTTACTGGACCGTCCATGAATGCTTGTTCTTCTGCGCTCAGTTTTGCCTGAGGGATATCGCGTAGCGCCTGCATGTCAGGCTTACCCTGATAAATAGAAGATTCAATCCACACGTCGCCTGCATCTAAGGCTTCTTGCTCTGTGATTGAAATTGGGGGTAATACTTTCTTTAAGCTAGTTCTGATACTCATAATAACTCATCCGCTCATCTGACCAGTTGTTTAGGTTAATACTACACTTAATTTAAAAAAGATCAAATTTTGTAAAAATTATCAAATAATCATGTGGTTATGTGAACTGTCTGCGTCTTTTTTATACGAAAGTGTGATGTAAGGGATTAACATTGCTGATATTTAATGGTCAAAAAACGCTCTGGTTGTTGTGTCACCTTGATGTAGAACCACTATACCTGCGGTAACACGCCGCGATTACGAACATTTTACTTCTCGCTGTGTGGGAAATTATCTATGCGGACTGGTATAAAACCGCTTTTTCGTGCAGCTATCAGTTAACTGTATTCATCTAAACTCTGTTTGTTCGTTTTAATCAGAGGCATTGTCTTTTATAGTGAGCGTTCTTTAACATGGAGAAGTAATTAAAATGCGCCGTCTTTCATCATTTTTCGCTAAGTTCCTTATTGGAAGTTCAGCTATAACAAGCTTGGGTTTTTCTGGACTAGCATCAGCCAACGGATATGCAGTGGCAAATATTGGCTTTGGCAACGTAGATACTGAAATAGATAATGAGTCTGATATTAGCTATTCAGCTGCTTTAGGCTATCAATTTCACCGTCAGTGGTATGTAGAAGGTGGCTATATCTCTTTTATTGATACAGATAACGACGAACAATCAATCTCATCTAAAGGCCCTTATTTGGCGTTACTAGGTAAAGCGAGTAGCCAGAAAGGTGAGCTGTATTATAAATTAGGCGTGGCAAGCGTTGACATCGAGCACGCGTCGATAGATAGCAATACCTGTGGCCCAGAAGCCGCTGTGTGTGAATACGATGACACAATTATCGCAGGATTAGCTGGGCTAGGCTTCGATTACTACTTAGGCTTACAGTCGATGGTACGCGTGGAATACACCTACTTTGGTGGCAAAGATGATTTTTCTGCGCATATTGTAAATTTAGGTTTTCGCTACAACTTTTAGGTTGTAGTTATTAACTCGCATAGTCGTTTTAAATATAGGCCCTAGATAAATCCAAAAATCGTTTGATTGTGTAAAAATAGATAAATTCTCAACAATGGATTTACAATGAAAAACGAATTAGACAGCAAGTTCTTACTTCAGGTTTTCGACAAGATCCGCCAGCATGGCGCGAAAGAAGATGAACAGTATAAGCTTAATGGGATCACTGCGTTTACAGATCACGATGGCTATACGCTTTACATTGAAGACGTTAATGTGAAGCTGCAGTTCGGCTTTCACAATCAATACCATTTTGACTATGACTCAAAAGAACAATATGAATCGTTTGAGAAAAAGTTGAAGCAAATCGATAAAGAATATTAGTGACCTGATTTCAGTTTGTATTGATAACAAGCAATATGTTTCTTAAGCAGAGAAAGCAAGTATGGGCTCTCTCTGCTCAAGCGCTTTTATTTATCGCAAGGGCACTGTGGGCTGTCTGTCTCAATTAGCCCCACCAAAAACCTTCTGCTACAATGCCGCCCACTTCGTTTCAAAGGATACAGACATTGGCGGCGGCAATTAAAGCTCCTAAATTTAAACTAGCATTTTTAGGCCCTAAGTTTTGGCCTGTATGGTTAGGTGTTTTCGTTCTTTATACGATTACATGGTTGCCTTTACCCGTGATACGCGCTATCGGTGGCGGTACCGGTAAACTTATCGCATTAATTGTTCCTAAACGGGCAAAAGTCGCAAAGCGTAACTTGACGCTCTGGAACCCTACACTTTCCGCCAGTGAAGTAGAGGCGCTTTACAAAGAAAATGTGCGGCGCACAGGCATGGCACTATTTGAAACTGCTATGGGATGGTGGTGGCCTAGCTGGCGCGTAAAACGAGCTATTGAGATTGAAGGCACTGAGCATGTTGAAGCGGCCCTTGCAAATGGCAAAGGTGTCTTTGGTATGGCACTTCACAATATGAATCTGGAATTTGCCTGTAGAGGAATTGGCTTCTTCCGTCCAAGCATCGCGTTTTATCGCAAACACAACAACCCTCTCGTTGATTACCTTCAGTATCATGGGCGAAACCGCTCGAACAAATACATGATTGATAAGCGCAACGCAAAAGCCTTACTTGCTGCACTTGACGATAAAGAACTTTGTTTGTATTTGCCCGACCAGGATTATGGCCCGAAACAAAGTATCTTTGTTCCATTTGGTGGGGTGAAAGATACCGCGACAACTACAGCAACGCTGATGTTTATTCGACGTAGTCACTCTGAGCCAATGATCATCACGTCGCAATACACCAAACGCGGTTACAAAATTAAAATCTATCCACCGCTTTCTCAGTTAGGTGATATGGAAGACGCTGAAGCACTAACATTACTGAATCAACATGTAGACGCTGCGGTTAAAGAACAGCCAGAAAGCTATTTGTGGATGCACAAGCGATTTAAAACCAGACCGGAAGGTAACCCTGAATCGCTGTATAAATCACTATAGCTGTGTATGAATAAACACCTAGCGATGAAAATTAGATAAATAGAATAATAGGCTTTCCGTTCGAAGGTAGACTAAAATAGAAGAATTATGCTTAAGTTCATACACATAGCATAAGCTGATTTTCGATTAAAAGTGGCTACACATTGGTAAGGTATGGGACAGACAAGTTATTCAAGTTCATCGTTTTGGGCAAAGCAAATTGGCATAGCAGCAGTGCTTGTGATCATTGCTGGCGTACTCATTTACATGCTTCAAACACAGGACCAAGAGCCTGTTCCGCAAGGGCAAGCGGAAGAAAAGTCTGTATCACGTGGGTTAAGTGAGTTCTATCGAGACTTCCGTATGTCTGCTACTGACCCAGAAGAAGATGAGCAGGGAGATTTTGTTCTGGATATTGCGGGCGTTGATCCTAATTTAGACAACAAGCTTGCACAAATGTCTAGCCAAACCCGTCCGGTTGAAAAGAATTGGACCGGCGAACATAAATACCGCACGTTCCAGGAAGGGAACACACTGCGCGAAGCTATTTCGCAATACGCTCAAGCTGAAGGCATGCAGGTGATATGGAACCTGGAGCAAGACTTTGTTATTAAGCACCAGTTTCAATTGGACAACACGGTTGCAGGATCGCTTGCTAAAATTGCCAGTGCCATAGACAGTAGTTTTGAAGGGCAAGTAAAAGCATATTTATGTGCAGAGCAACGCTCGCTGGTGGTGACTGCTCAAGAAACAGAATTTCTCACCACCAACTGTCGTTTGGTTAGAGGTTAAGCTTCATCGCCTAGCCGCTACACGTGCCAAATAGTGCATTCCAGTGAATGGTTACTTGTTCTCGTATGGCATCTAGTTCTTCGCTCTGATCTGCGTACTTGGTATCAGCTAACGTTAAATGGTGGTATTGCTCTCGCAGCTTTAAATACGCCTTTTGCAGTTTGTGCGCAGTGGCGACATCAATAATGTTGCTCTTAGCTGCGGCGTCAAAAATGCGAAGATTGTCAGGATATTCTGTCATGGCAGCCTGTGACTTTGCATTAGCGAGTACAAGATATTGAGCCATGAACTCAATATCGGTAATACCACCTACACACTGCTTTAAGTCTACCTTGTCGTTGTCCTTTGAAAGCAAGTGCTCCCGCATTTTTAAACGCATTTTGCACACATCGTCAGCCAACGTTTTAGCGTTTCTAGAGCGAGTTAGTATGGAACTTCTTACCTGCGTGAAGTCATTCAAAAGGCGAGGGGCTCCGCAAATGGCTCTTGCACGAACCAGCGCTTGATGTTCCCAAGTCCATGCTTCTTCGGTCTGGTATTTCTCGAAACCATCGATATGGCAGCATAACAATCCCGCATTTCCAGAAGGGCGTAGACGCAAGTCGGTTTCGTATAATTGTCCAAACAACGTCTTCGTATTGAGAAGATGCATGATGCGCTGCGCCAACTTAATGTAAAACTGTTGCGCTTCAATAGACTTCTTGCCGTCTGTACTTATGCCGCGAGGAGCATTATGCAAAAACACTAAATCTAAGTCTGAGCCGTAACCTAATTCATACCCGCCTAGTTTTCCATAGCCGATAACGGCAAATCCTTTGTCAGTTCCCTCTAGGTGTGCTGGAACGCCATAGCGCTGTTGCATTTGCATCCAGGCAGCATCTACTACGTTCTCCAATATCACTTCAGCTAGTACCGTAAGCTTATCGCTCACGTTGTTTATAGGTAGTGATTCACTGATGTCGCTGGCGGCTATGCGAAGCTGTTGGCAAAGTTTGAACTGCCTCCACCCATCCATAAGCATTTCAACATCGTCTTGTTCAATACGAAGCATGATTTCACGCAGTTCCAGCTGATATTCCTGCTTGCTGGTATGGATATCGGTATTTTGCTGACCGAGGTATAACGGCGTGAGTAATTCGTCTAATAGTAACGGGAAGCGCTTAATTTCTTGAGCAATCCAGTCGCTTCGTTCACATAGCCTTACTAACTGTTTTAGTACATCCGGATTTTCAAGTAACAAGTCAAGGTAAGTGGTTCGGCCTGTAATCGCTTCAATAACACCGAGTAAACGGTCGAGTACTTGTGGGATGTAGTTTGGATGTTGGTTGATGAGCACATACAAAATTTCGGGAAGCAACTTATTTAACGTGTCTTCACCTTTTTGGCCTATGCGATAATTGCGTTGCTTATCCTTGAAGGCGACAAGAATAGAATATACGCCTTTAATATCGCTAGCAGACAGGTATTGGCCAAAGGTTTCAGTAAACTCATCCTCTTGCAATGCAAGACGCCACGCATCTTGGCAGGCAGTGAAAAGCTGGTCTTCTTCTGAGTGCGTGTCATGAGACTCTTCTACTAACTCGTTGAAATGGGCATGAATACGCGCCATTACAGTATCTAAATGCACTAAAAATTCACTGTAAGAATCAAAACCCATGACTTCAATAAGCGCAGCTTGTTGCCAAGGTAACTCAGGAAGAGTCTGGGTCTGGCGATCTTGTGCTTGTTGAAGCGTGTGTTCTACTTTTCTTAGGAATAGATAGTCACTTTTTAGCTGTTGCGTTACGTCGCGTTCGACTATATCGAGTTCAGTTAATGCATCTAACGTGCGAAGTAATGACTTACTTTGTAATGCTGGCTCTCGTCCTCCGTGAATCAGCTGAAAACTTTGGGCAAAAAACTCCACTTCACGAATGCCACCTGCGCCGAGTTTTATATTGTTACTCAGTCTGCGTCTGCGTATTTCTGTGGCGATCAGCTTTTTCATGTTACGAAGGGCATCTAATGTGGTGAAGTCTAAGTAACGACGGAAAGTAAATGGGTGTAAAATGCTCTTTAACCATTTCACATCTTGCGAATTATCATCGTTAATCACCCGCGCTTTTACCATGGCAAAGCGCTCCCAGTGTCGCCCCTGGTCTTGATAATAATCTTCAAGTGCCGCGAAATGCATCACAAGGGGGCCAGAATCGCCGAAGGGGCGTAAACGCATGTCAACGCGGTATACTTGACCGTCATTAGTCACTTTGTTCAATGCTTGGATTAGTTTTTGCGCGAGTTTGGTAAAAAACTGCTGATGCTCAACGCTTTTTCGACCACCTTGGGTTTCGCCTTTTTCTGGGTACGTAAAAATTAAATCGATATCAGAAGAAAAGTTGAGTTCCTTTCCTCCTAATTTCCCCATACCCAAGATATACATGTGCATGTCTTGGTTATGGCTTTGCGGTTTTCCATAGCGCACTGCTAAATGTTGATAAAGCCAGTGGTACGCACCGTTAATAAGTACATCAGCTAATGCTGAAACCTGCATAAGTGATATTTCGATGGGTTGCTTGTTCAAAACGTCGAGGAAAGTAATCCGCGCCATCTCTTTATTTCTAAATTCCCTCAACACTTGCAGTAAGTCATCTTCGCTAGCAACGGTGTGCAATTCATTGTTTAGGCTTGCGAGATAGCTAGATGACATGGTATTGCCAAGAGATTGAAGCGTTTCACTTTTCTCAAGGGTTTGATAATGCTCAACGATGCGAGAAACAAATGAAGGATTTTGAATCAATGTCTCAGCCAAGAAAGAGGAGCGCGTGAAGGAGAGAATTAGTTTTTCACAATGAGCCTCAATTACGGCTCTGTCACTTTCGCTAATTGCTGGCGCTGTTAACAACTGCTGCCAAAATTTTTCGGCAAGTTCTACGTTTGTCATGCTATTTTCGTTGTCTGTTGGCATAATGCTCGCGTCTTATGAGATATCGCTCGTGTTTTACGGTTGAATACTCACAATTGCCATTGCAAGTACTCAAAACAAGGTCTGCTAAGTGCGCTAACGTGCAGCTCTGCATTCAATGTGGTTAAGTGCCTGCTAACCCAGGGTGTGATCTACAGGTCATTTAGCCCTAACTAAAATAAATCTGAACAAGTTCGATGTCATCGTTGTACAAGTTTGTATTAGATGAACGCTATTCAATTAGCCATCACTGATTTTTCGAAACTACATCAAAAACTAATCAGAAGAACTTTGTGTGTTCAAGGAGCAAAGATAACGTGGAAGCCTTAGTAAAACTAGTACCTCTAACGCAAGAACTGCTGATATATCTCGCTATGGATGTCGCAATTGCGTTAGTACTGCTAATGATTATGAAGTGGCTGACAGGCGCATTTAGGAAATACTCGGTAACAGAAGAACTGGGTGTTAAAGATAATTTCGCATTTGGGATAAGCATTGCGGGAGGCATGCTGTCGTTGTGCATAGTATTGAGCTCGGTTGTTGGCCGTCATATTGGCGTGGGTTATAAAGAAGCGGCGATTGGAATGGTAACTTTCGGCATTGTGGGCATTATATTGGTGAAGTTCGGACGCTTCGCTCACGATAAATTAGTACTTAATAAAGTTGATACGCATGCGATGATTGCCGAAAGGAGTGTGAGTGTGGCGCTGGTTGATGCGGCTAGTTTGGTGGCAAGCGCAATTGTTTTACGCAATATTATGGTGTGGGTTGATGGCAGCGACATGAACGCAATCATTGCTATTGTGACCGGCTTTACCGTGGTTCTGACCATGTTGCTTGTTATGACGCGTATTTTAGAGTTTAGATATGCAAGAGATAATCAAAACGACTCATTTCAAGGGGCGCTAGAGAAGGGGCAGTTAGCACTCGCTATCGAGCACACTGGTAATTTACTTGGAACTGCTATGATTGTGTCGGCAGCGAAGAATTTACTCATTTATAACCCATCAGGCTACGTGAGCAATATAACAGGTTGGCTGATTGTTAGTGTTGGCCTAGCAATCGCACTTCATATTTTGGTACTAGCGAGCAAAAAAATTATTTTGTTTGGCATGAATTTCCGGCAGGAAGTCGACCAACAGCATAACGTTGGTGTAGCTGCACTTGGGTTTACCCTTAGCATAGGAAACGCCATGATCATTAACGGTGTCTTAGGCGGGTAGGGGAATACTCTTTTCTGGATAACGAACCTAACGCAACCCAATGTCTTAATCTTCAAATTGGGTTTTCATACACATTAGCTCATTGAGTTGCCCTTTACGAATAATCCCGTTTTTTTGAGGGCGGCTCATTCTCTTTACCTCATATTCAAGCTTTGAGGCATGTGACTTGTCAATCATTTCGAATATGGCTTTAAAGGTCAGTGGTGCCTTACCTTTTAAGGCCTTGGCGCCCCCTTTTAACTCTCCTCGGTGTTGCGCTATGCGACGCTTGGGGTTAGTGGTAATTCCTGTGTAAAGTTGGCCAAGCTTATTTTCAACTAAGTAGAGATACCACGTAGCTTTTGTACTTCCCTGGTGGGTATTGCCTTCGTTGGCTGGTATACTTTGTGCCAATGTAATTCAATGTATAGAAATTTCTCGTAGCTTTATATTAGCAGAATTAACTAGTGCTTGTTGACCTTTGCTGTACAACATAGATCAACCAGCCCTTAAGACTCGGCGTGAATATATTACTTCGATAATCGCGCGATGTTGGTTACCATATATACGAGAATAAGCGCGCTGTTTCGAATTCACGTGTTCGCACTCATGTTTTCGAACGCACATTTTTAATGGAAAAACGGTAAATTGCATGTACGAAAGTTATTATGGACTTAACTCGAAACCGTTTCAGTTAACCCCAGATCCAGAATTTTTCTTCGCAAGTAAATGGCACAAACGCGCCATGTCTTATCTACAGTATGGACTTTCTCAAGCTGAAGGGTTCATTGTTATTACCGGCGGAATTGGAACCGGGAAAACCACCGTAGCAAACAGCTTGCTTGAAGAAATTGAAGACGACATTGCGGCAGCTCAAATTGTTACGCCAAAGCTGTCGCCAGACGAACTGGTAAAAATGGTCGCGTCTAAATTTGATATTCCTACGGAAGGTCGCTCAAAAGCCGATATTTTAAAAGCGCTTGAAATTTTCTTATACGATCTAAACAAAGCGGGTCGCCGCGCCTTACTATTGGTTGATGAAGCGCAAAACCTTCCGTTAGAGACCATTGAAGAATTAAGAATGCTGAGTAACTTTCAGCTGAACGGCAAACCGTTGATTCAAAGCTTTTTGCTGGGGCAAGAAGAACTGCAGCCTATTCTGCGCGCACCGAATATGGAGCAATTTAGGCAACGTATTGTGGCGTCTTGCCATCTCGCTCCGCTTTCATTGGAAGAGTGCAAAGAATACATTGAGTACCGATTGCACCACGCGGGATGGAACGGCTCACAGTTATTCAGTGAAGAGGCGTTTGAACGAATTCACATGTTCTCTCGCGGTATCCCTCGTAAAATTAATACCCTAATGGATAGGGTAATGCTCTATGGCTTTTTAGAAGAACTAGAGAGCTTTGACGCGGACGCGGTAAACGAAGTAATTGAAGAAGTAAAAGCAGAGATGTTCGAGCCTGATAAAACGGGCGCGGAAGTGACGGAGCATATGGGCTTTGCTGACCACCCGGAAAGCCAAACTATCATGACACCTAAAGGCAATGTTATTCGCGACACCAAATACTACTTGGATATGTTAGCTGAATTAGTTGATGCCTTAGATGACGCCATTTCACAAAAAGTGAAAATGACGCAATACGTCGATAAGCTTATGAAAAAGAAGTTCAAAACGTATGTCCGACTTAAAAGTGATGATAAGAAAGAGTGATACTTTCTTTGTAGCCACCATCATTTGATAAACAAAAAAAGCGCCTTTTTACTAACGTAAAATCGGGCGCTTTTTTATTGAGTTTAGTTGACTAGTACTGCCTACAAACTACAACCGGTTGATTGAAAAATTCAGTGAATTAGTCATAGGTGTAGGTAATAGATGCGCTTAAGCGTCTGTCGGTATAGTTGTTACCAAACTGAGATATGCCTGTATTCAAATCTCCCTCTTGCTTGAGGTACCTAGCATCAATACTTGCTTTTAACCGGCGACCGAACTCTCTTTCTAAACCAATGGATGCATTCCAGTTGTCGCTTTCGCCTCTAAATACGTCTTCTGCACCCTGACCTGTGATATTGGCGTAGTTAATACTGCTAGTTATGTTGGTATAGCTACCAATTTTATAGGCTACGTTTGTACCGAAAGAGTAGGTGCGTCTTAGTCTATCTTCGTCTAAGTAATCATCTTCGGCATATCGCCAAGAAAAAGCGAGGGTAATTCTAGAAAAGTCATAACCTGCTTGAAAATTTGCACTTTTTCGCAGAATGATGTTGTCATCAAACTCTAGATTTTGTGAAGTAAGCTGCACCAATTGCTCTCCCGCGGAGGGTGTATAACTTAAGCTATTGGGCTGAAAACAGTCAGCAATGGATGTCGATGAAGTTGGGCAAACAAATACGCCTAAGTTCTCTGGGTCAGCTAACAAGCGAGAGGTGTTAGTAACGTCTTCCGAATAGCTGAACGAGGTTCGTAAGTATTTGGAATTGTAGCTAATATTTGCCGATGCCGATTCACCATAGAAACGACGCCCGTAAGTAGCAGCAATCCGTGTGCGAGTGCTCAGTGCCCATTGCATATCAACACCTACGAATGTTTCACCATCGTCTTCCCCTAGATCGGAATCACTCTTATTGGCCGTTAACGATATATAGCGATTCTCAGCTTGACGGTAAGTTAACCCCACCCCATAAGAATTAAACTCCCTAACCAAACTGTTCGTGTCATCTCTGTCTGAAATTTGGTTAGCTTCGTGCCTTGCAGTCAAACGAATGGCCCAGTCGCCATAAATTCGAGTATCTATATAACCGTCACCAGTTCTCGATTCAAAGTCACCATTGTTTGCTTGACCTCGCTCAGTATTCTGATAAGTGCCCGTAACTGACCAAATGAAATACTCGGCTTCATCACCGTTTATTAACTTGCCGCTCAGTTGATAACTATCATTATCGAGAGCATTGCTGTTAGTCAAAGACCGTTCTGAAGCTGTATCTGAGTAGGAGGCTGTGCCTTGTCCTCTTACCCAGTCGCCTTGGTCAAGTGTCAGCGTTGATGAGAGTCTGTTGGAGCGTGTTTTTGCCAAGCTGTCAGAATTAGCAATAAAATCTGTTACCAGAAAATTTGAAGCATTAGTATTCTGATAGCTTAATGCCCCAGCGGCTTGAAAAGATAATAAATTTTCAAGAGGTTCCCACTGAGCAGAATAGCTGTACTCTGCATAATCTTGGCGCTGGCTAGCATCGTCGTTATCGCGTTCCAGATGGGTGTATGTACCGGACCATAACCCTCGAAATGTTCTTGTTTGATAAGTAGCGTTTACTTTTGGTGCCACAGTCACTGTTGTAAGTGAACGGTTTCCATTTTCCTCAGTATCGACACTTTGGTAGATGGTTTCGGCTGTGGCAACAGCATTCACGTCAAGTTTTGCAAAAGCAGGTAGACTTGTTGCGACGGCTGCAGCAACAAGTGTCGGCTTTATTATTCTTCTTTTAGGCATTGTATTGCGCCTATTCGCTGCGCTCTGAGTAATAATACCCATAATATCCGCTTCCATCGGTGTCGTTATGTACAGACTTGTTCACTACAAATCCTATGGCCATCTCTGGGTTCAATCGCTCCACAGACATTTTAATATCGCCTATCTTCGCTTTGCCCTCTTCTACGACAACAACCGCTTGGCCAGCGAAATTAGCGAGAATAGCACTCTCGTTTATACCAATGAGAGGAGGCGTATCAAAAATAACTATTCGATCTGGGTATCTATTTGCAAATTCATTAACAGTGTCATGCATTTTCTGGCTTGCTAGCAGTTCGGTAGACAAATGGTGCGATTTTCCAGCAGGAATAATTTTCAGCTTATCGATGTTGGTTGGGTACAGCACATCTGAAATATCGTCAACGTCCCCGGTCAAGTATTCCATTAGCCCTTTACGACGCTCTAACCCTAAAGTGTTTAATACATTAGGCTTAAGTACGTCGGCGTCCACAAGAAGTACGGTTTTATCCTGCTCCGATGCGATACTCATCGCCAGGTTGGTTGCAGTGAATGTCTTCCCTTCAGAAGGGCGACTACTGGTAACCATAATAATGTTCGGGTTGTGAAGGGTTTTCGCTAGTGAACCAAAAGCATTTGCTAAAAGCTTACGCTTTATTTCTCGGTACTCTTCATTAATTTGTTTTCTCTCACCGTTAAGCGAAATATGTCCGTTCTTATCAAGTCGCACGAAATCAATAACAAACTCGTCAAGTGGAGTTTTTTTATTGATAAATTCCTTTTCTTCAGCAATTACGGTTTCAACAGGAAGCTCTGCGGGTGCAGGTTTGTCAATTGATACCTTCGACTCTTCAGGCGCGTTTGAATGACTAGCGTCTTCAATTTTTTCTGTAGACGAAGTCTTATGACTTGCTGCTTTCGCCTCTTTTTGTTTTTGAAGTGCCTTCTCAATTGTATTTTTCATTAAAGAAGCCCTCCAAACAAATCTATATTCATAATTTCAGCGGCGACCAAGGCGCCGTACATTGCCAAAATAGTACCACTGGAAAGCAGAAACACTAAAAGACGGTTTCTGTTTGTTTTATTTATTTGCTCAATGTTCAAGTGGGTTACAGTACCCCATATAGGATAATCTGACACATTGAGTAACTGCTTAGGCCTAATCAAAATAGGATTAAGTTGGCTTATAAGAAATGCGATGCCAATTCCTGTACCGAAACCCAAAATTAACACTGCAGTGTAAAAAATTAGCCTGTTGGGGCCTGAAGGGCGCTTGGGAAGAAGCGGGGGCTCTATAATTCTGAATTGAAGGTCTTCTGCTGACACATCAGCTCTTCGAGATAAGTCTGCTGATTCTTTTCGTGACAAAAGTTCTTCATATTTTCGTTTTGTAACATCGTAATCTCTATTCAATGCAGAGGATTCTGCTTCAATCTGAGGAATCAGGTCTACTTTACTTTCGAGTTCTGCAATTTTTCTTTGCAAATCACTATCTTTAACACGAAGGGATGCAATTTGGCTCTCTAGACGGCTGGCTTCGAGCTTAATCTCTCGGTTCAGTTCCGTCAAAGGTTGAGTATTATTACTTTCATCAGCGTTTAGGAAGGCATCTATCTCTTTTTGCCTAGACTTCTCAAGACTTTCTAATAAAGCTCGTGATTCAACGACGTCAGGGTGAAGATCTGTAAATCGAAGAGATAGTCTATCTAGTTCTTCCTCTAGCGCTTTTATTCTTTCGTCATATCGTGTCTGTAAAACTGAGTCATTCTGATTGGTAACACTAAAACTGTCAGCTCGTTTTACATTACCGATTTGATTTTTAAGTGAATCAACTTGTTGCTGAGTTTGCCTTATCTGCAATCGAGTAGCTTCAAGTTCATTATTTAAAGTCTGTAGGTTTGAATAATATGTCCCGGCTAGCGGGAGAATATCATTATATTGTCTCTTAAAATTAGCCAGACGCTGTTCCGATTCTGATAGTCTCGATTCATACTCCGCAATTTGTTCATCTAAAAACCTACCAGCGGTGTCTGTATCCTTCCTGTTATTACCCAGTGCGCCTTCGACAAATAAGTCTAGCGTTTCTTGAACCACACGTTGAGCTGTGTTGGGAGATTGGTTGGAATACGTTATATTGTAAATATTATCTCTACCAGTTTTATTCAACTGTATGCTATTGGATAGCCTGTTGACCAAGTCATCAAACTCATCTTCATTTTGCGTCGTTATATCAAGGTCACTCTCTCGAGCAATTTTCTCTACATTACTTCTACTGAGTAATGTTTTGGCCATCATTTGAATCTCTTGGTCAGGATTAGTCTGAATTGCTAATCCTTTCAGTAATGGCTGTAAAACCGAGCGAGTATCTACGAACACTTGGGCTTTTGAAGAGTAGACATCGGGAAGGCTGGCAACATATAAAAAGCCAATAGGGCAGATAAGCCATGAAAAAATAATCACGTAACGCTTTTTAATCCAAACCCCTTTAATGTAATCAAGAATTTGGATTAGCGTTTGTTGTAAGTCCTGCATTTTATTATTTGTTCCGTTTACTGCTTTACAACTAGAACCAAGCTTCTGGAATAATTACAATATCACCAGGTAGCATATCGACATTTTTTGAGATATCACCATCTCTAATCAAATCGTCAATGTTTATTTCGAACGTTTTTTGTTTTCCGGCGATTACTCGAACCAGTTTCGCGTTATTTCCGTCTGCAAATTCCGTTAAACCACCTACGGCTATCATTAAATCCAGTAACGTCATGTGCTCTGAGTAACTTACAGCACTTGGATTTGTAGCTTCACCAATCACGCGAACCTGTTCACTCAAAGGACCAGTGAAATTGTTCACACTTACCGTCACTCTCGGGTTGTTTATGTAGGTAGAAAGCTGTTCTTCTATTTCCCTTGCAAGCATTGTTGGCGTTCTACCAGCCACATCAATATCTTCCACTAGAGAAGTGGTCACCTTTCCGTCCGGTCGAACAATAAAATTGCCAGAAACCTCTGGGTTTCTCCAAACAAAAATAGTTAGGGAATCACCTGGGCCAATTAAATATTGGTAATCATTAACATTGGTAGTTAGTGAAGGTCGGGTAGTTGCTTCAGGCAGAGTGCCAGTGTTACTGCAACCATTAAGACCGATAAGTAAAAGTGGAGCACAGCACGTTATTAGTTTTTTAAAGCGGAACATAAGAGATCATCCTACACTCATTATGGTTAATTTATGGCTTTTGCCGTTTACCCTACGGTAAATGTCACTATAATGCCAATAACAATTGTAGTCTATTGGAATAAATCCCTTTATGATGGGAAAAACGCCGCAGTTTTAGGGGGCCAGGGGTGGCAGTAAACAAGCGCAATCAAAATAAACGCTCAAATATACTAGTAATAACAGAAGCGTTGCTCATTGCTTACATGGGTTATATTTCTCACTTTATCCTTACGCAAATTGGAATGTCGCCAAATGTGGCGGTGGAAAAACTGATAATCAACGTAGGAATGCTTACAGTTTCAATATTGTTGTGTTCGTTATCCGTTGGGTTGTATGAAGCGAAGTTAAGAGAAACTTTTCGGGGTATCATCCGTCGCATATTCGTAAGCGTGGGACTGAGTTATTTTTTAGTCGAAGTGCTAAGTCGAGCATTTTTTGATGACTTGGTTATGGATTCTTATTTCCTGCCGGCATCGGTTTGTTCAATTATTATAACCTTAGTTGTTTTCAGATATTTCACAAACCGTCTTGGCTTGTTAGGCCTAGGGAAAGTGCGCATATTAGTCCTTGGGCAGGGGAAAGAGCTTCAATTATTGAAAAGCGTATGCGCAGAGATGTGGATAGAATTGGGTTTGAGCTTGTAGGGTTCATCCCAATTCCAGGAGACAATCGCGAAGACGGAATTCGAAAAGAGAAGATTATTCATCTTAAGGTAGACGAGAGTTTTCAACAGTTCATTGCAGATAATGAAATAGAAGAAATAGTCATCGCTTGCGACCAACGTCGTGGAACGCTTCCTGTAGAAGTGCTTTTTGACTGCAGGCTTAGAGGGATTGAAGTTACCGAGCTTTTAGATTTCATGGAGCGAGAAACAGGGCAAATAGTGGTAAACCTGATGTACCCGAGTTGGGTCATTTATTCCAATGGATTTCAGAGCCAGAATTATTTGCGAGACGCGCTAGATTACACCCTCAACGCGTTCCTAGCGTTCATCATATTCCTCTTTGTTTGGCCAATTATGCTGATTACCGCATTCATTATTTATTGCGATGATGGCAGACGTACAGGTGTGTCCGTTTTCTATAAACAAGAGCGAGTGGGGTTAAACGGAAAGCTTTTCAAAATAATTAAATTCAGAAGTATGCGACCTGATGCAGAAAAAGATGGCGCTAAATGGGCAAGCAAGAATGATGATCGCGTTACTCGTATTGGCCACTTTATTAGAAAGTACCGCGTAGACGAATTACCACAGCTTTTAAATGTGTTTAAAGGTGAAATGGCATTTATCGGACCTCGTCCAGAGAGACCTCAGTTTGTAGAGCAGCTTGTACGCGAAGTGCCCTATTACAATCAGCGTCATAACGTTAAACCAGGTTTAGCTGGCTGGGCACAGCTCAATTACCCTTATGGCGCCAGCGTAGAAGACTCTATGGAAAAGCTTAAGTTCGATCTTTATTATGTAAAACACCAAAGTTTGCTGTTAGATATTTTGATACTTATCCGTACGGTTGAAATTGTACTGTTTGGCAAAGGGCGATAATCATGAAGCTAGATAATCGACTCAATGCCATGACAGTAGATGTGGAAGACTACTTTCAAGTTTCTGCTTTTGAAGGCGTAGTAAACAAAAGTGATTGGGATTCGATTGGCTTGAGAGTGGGAGATAATACCCATCGCCTTCTAGATTTGTTTGCTCAAAATAACGTTAAATCGACATTTTTTACGTTAGGCTGGGTGGCGCAGCGCTGTCCGGACGTAATTAAACGGATAGTAAGTGAAGGTCATGAGCTTGCGAGCCACGGACTAGCGCATCAGCGCGCTACAACGATGTCCGAGCAAGAGCTTTTCGATGATATTAAGCAAAGCAAAGAGATTCTTGAAGATATAGGCGGTGTGGCGTTAAAAGGCTATAGAGCGCCGAGTTTTTCAATTAACGATTCGAACACGTGGGCGTACGATATCCTAAAGGAGCTTGGCTTTGTTTATTCTTCTAGTACTTATCCAATCAACCACGATCTCTATGGTGTACCAGATTGGCCGCGCTTTAAATACAAACGTGAGAATGGTCTGATAGAGATTCCAATACCAACAGTTCGTAAGAAAGGAACAAATATTGGGATTGGTGGTGGCGGTTATTTTCGTCTTTATCCTTATTGGTTATCTAAACGCCGTATTACTGAGTTCATGCAATCTGAAAGTGCGCCATACAGTTTCTATTTTCATCCTTGGGAGATAGATGCTGATCAACCAAAATTTAATTCTGCTCCATGGAAGTCTAAAGCTCGTCACTACATCAACTTGTCAAGAATGGAAGGCAAAGTAGAAAAGCTGCTTAAAGACTTTAACTGGGTAACAATGCAGCAAGCTTACGAGATAAAATAGGCTGTAACTATTAAAGTAAGAATAAAGGGGCAGGGAAATGCATCTGGGTAATACTGGCGCGAGAGACAATAACCAGCGGAAAGCGGTAAACCTATCTTTTGCGAAGAACAAAGCGTTCTTTGTTTCAGGTTTTACAATGCTTTGCTTGTGGGTATTATTTTGTTGGCGTGGATTAAGTAGCGTAGTCCAAATATGGTATGGAAACGAAATATTTAACCATGGCTTTTTTATCGTACCAGGTGCTATCTACCTAATTTACTTGAAGCGCTATACGCTATTTGAGCAGCCAATTAAAACAACTCCTTTAGCATTTATCGTAATTGTTCCTGCGGTGGCACTTTACATAGTTGGTATTGCAGGCGACATTCAATTGTTTTTACATACAGCTACTTTTACATTGTTACCCGCAATTATATGGTTAATGGTGGGCACAAGAGCAGCTAAAACCATTTTGTTTCCGCTGGTTTTCATGCTTTTTAGTATTCCAGTAGGCGAACAACTTATTCCTTATCTTCAAGAGATTGCCGCCAATGGTTCGGTAGCACTTCTGCGCTTGACTGGAGTGCCATTGTTTCGAAGTGGTTTATATATAGAAATCCCCCAAGGGCGCTTCTTAGTGGCAGAAGCTTGTTCCGGCGTGAGTTTTTTCATCGCAAGCTTTGTAATTGGTAGTCTTTATGCTTACTTAAATTTGGTATCTGCTAAGCGCAGACTGGCCTTTGTGGCAATATCGCTAGTATTTCCCATTTTGGCTAATATCGTTCGCGTGTATGGCATTATCCTAATCGCTTACTGGACAGACATGGAGCATGCCGCCGGTGCCGACCATCTTATCTATGGTTGGTTCTTCTTTGCATTTGTTATTGTTTGCTTGTTGGGTATTGGAGAGCTGATGAGAGATAGCGAGGCCAAGCCTTCCGATTATCAGGAAGTCTCTGCGCTAAAGCCTACCTTATCTGTCGCAACCATTGTTTCATGTTCGCTGATATTGGCAATAGGTCACTTTGCGTATACCAACGTAGAAACAAACACTGCAAACGATTCAAGTAGTATGGTTGACCTATCACTGTTCGCTGACAAATCGTGTGCGCCTTTCATAAAGTTTCCTGTTGTGGATAGTCCTAATTATGAAATACAGGTGACGTTACAAGGAACACAGTGTAATGCCAGCGCGTTCATTGCTTTTTTCGACGAGGTGAATGGGGAGTTAGCGAGTTACCAAAATCGCGACTTCGATCCTTCCTACTTCTCATTGGAGACGTCACGTAACATCGAATTGGATGGTCACGATTTGTTGATGTCGGAGGTTGTGACTCCCTCCGGAGAGCAGCTGTTTATTTATAAATGGTATGTCATTAATTCAAAAGTTTATGCTTCCAAGGAAAAAGTGAAAATTAACCAAGTGATAAATAAACTTCTTTCAAAGCCCTATAAAGGGCATATTTGGTTGGTGGCGACCAAGCAACAGGGGCCTGGGTTAAACGAGAAGTTGCGAGAGCTCGTAGCGCTCTCGAAAGTCAAACTTGACTAGATTGGATATTATACGGAAGTTTGCGTTAGGTTTTAGACAGGTGAGCGATATGAATTCGTTTTGTCACAACTATGTTCGTGCTTTTCATGTGAAATTAGAAACGAAGGTATATAAAAGTTTTCTATTTTTTTACGGGCAAGAGTAAATTTCTCGCACATTAGATTTGAATTATTTTAAAAATGGAATCTTCGCTTAATGCATTAATAGAGGTCATGTTGTTAAACAGCTTTAGCTTAGATAATACAATGCCAACAATACATAAAAAGGTTTAGCAAGCAAATCTTTGTTTTCTCCATGACTCTGTCGAAGAGCTTTGGGGGGGGGGGATCAGTAGAGATTTTAGTTGTTTTTGATTTTAAGTGGTGGAGTAAAAGGTTTATGGACATAGGTGTAGATTCAGGCGCACTCCTTATACACGTATTTATAATTCTTTTTGTTATTAAAAGTTTTTTTGCTGACTCGGAAAACAACGAATGATAACAGATATATTTTATTCGTTCATTATAATTACTTTTATAGTGTTTGGATTCTCAAGGCCATATGTCGCGTTAGCCGCGGTACTCTGGATTGATACAGTTAAACCGCAAAATACCTCTTTTTCTTTTTTGTCAGGTAAGCCGTTATCGCTAATTTTGACCGCTTTTTTCTTATTAACTCTGCTGGTTAATGCTAAGAAGCTTCGAAAAGTAAATAATGGTGCATTTTATGTTTTATTTTTTGGGTTTATGTTATGGATAACGCTTTCTCATTTAAACGCTGAATTTCCTCTATATTCTGCGATAAAGTATGACACAGCAATAAAGACTCTTTTTATATTGTTTTTTATTCCATTTACTATTTCCACCAAAAAAGACTTTGACTTTGTCCTTTCAATTTTATATGCGGCCTCTTCTCTGTTTATCACAATAGGCGGGATAAAGTCTGCCATGGGTGGTGGCGGATATGGTATATCTCTTATTGGCCTCCAAGGCTCTGGCTTTATGTACTCAGAAGGCAGTATGCTGGCGACTCTTGCTGTTTGCTTGATACCACTTTCGTTGTACTTGGCTCACTATAGCTTTCTCTCAAATAAGAAAATATTCAGGTATTATTGTTATCTGGTAGTTTTTTGTGCTCTTACAACACAGGTCGGCACGCAGGCCAGAACTGGGGTAGTTGTTTTGGGAGTGTATGTTTTGTTGCATCTATATTACACCAAGAAAAAGCTAAAAGGCGTTGCATTTTTAATGGTGTTAGCGGTGATTGGTAGTCAATTCGTTACAGATGGTTGGTTGAAAAGAATGGAAACAATTGACCAAGGGACAACAACAGAGAAATCGGCAGTAGGAAGGATTGTTGTCTGGAGGTGGGCATTTGACTATGTTGCTGATCGCCCTATCTTGGGCGGTGGATTTTATGCTTATCTAGCAAATGCTGGAAAACTAGACCAGTACGGCCAGGAAGGAGAGGTAGTAATATCGCAAGGTGGTGCAAAAGCATACCATAATATCTATATAGAAGTGTTGGCCGAGACTGGCTATGGAGGGCTATTAATTTTCTTGGGCATTATAGTTCATACACTGCTATTAAATTCTAAAAAGCCGAATCCTAACGACCCTTGGAGTACAGAATCATCGAAAGCGATAAAAACTTTCACTCTATTATACTGTGCGGGTGGAATGTTTATTAATGTTGCCTTTTACCCTTGGATTTATATACTCTATACCCTCTCTGTCGCCAAAAACTCCATAAGCAGCAAGCAAGTTAATGAAGAAAAAGAAAGTCGCTATTGATGCTAGATTCGTATTGCGAAAACAAAGAGGAATGCCCCTATATACCTTTATGTTATGCAAGCTAATTCCGAAGATTCTGTATCAGCACCAGTTTGTTTTATTTATTAACAAAGGGTTTGAGCACAACGATTCAGCAGAAAAATATCAAGTAAGACTCGATGAGATCTGTAAGTTAGATAATGTCGAAATTGTAAATGCAGATGCTGAGGACGAAATTAGTTGGGAGCAGTTAATTCTTCCGAAATTGTTAAAAACTCATAAAGTCGACCTTCTGCATATGCCGGGAAATAGGGTTTGTTTATTCACTCGAGTTAAACAAATAACCACAACCCATGATTTAATGGAGTGGCACTCACTCAAAATATTTCGGTACTATAAAAACCGCAGTTTGAAAGAGAATTTTTATTTTTTTAGACAAAAAGCTTATTTGTGGGCTGTATATCGACTTGGTCTTTCATTTTCAGACCATGTTTTAACAATATCGCAATATTCAAAGCGTGATATAACGCAGAGCTTTCCAAAATTAAAGAATAAGAGCTCGTACGTTTATCATGGTATCCCCAGGGGGTTTAAACCTCCACTTAACAACACATCTAAACAAGGCGTTCTCATGCTTGGCGGCGACAGTCATCAAAAGAACCCAGAGAACATGTTAAAAGCATGGGCGCAGTTACCTGAAGAGTTGCAGAAAGCACATCCCCTCACTATTTTAGGGTTTGTTGGAGGGGAAGACTCTATCATTTCCAAAACCATTCGAGCATTGGGAATTGAAAATGACATTGTTATAAAAGGCTGGGTTACCGAAGACGAGCTTATTCAAGCAATGCAAACCTCAAAGGTGTTTATTTTTGCATCGCGCGAAGAGGGCTTTGGGTTTCCTCTTGTGCAATCAATGGCTTCTGGAACACCAGTAGTAACTTCTGAAGCTGACGTGCTTATAGAAATTGGGCAAGATGCGATTTGTAGCGCAAAAGCTGAAGACTTTCTTGCGTTGAGTAGTGCTGTAGGCAGCCTCCTTACAGACGAACAGCTTTACAATGAAAAAGTAAAAAAAGGCCTAACGATTTCATCCAAGTTTACTTGGGAGCATACCGCCGAACATATTGCGTCTACATATTTGACATTATTGAAATGAAAATAACAAAAGGAATATATTTCTTGATATTCAAGTTGGTGGAACCTTTGCGATGGCGTTTTGAACTGTATTTTGCTGAAAAATTTGATCTTTATGGTTCACTTTCATTCTACTTAAAGCAAAAGTTCACGAGGAAAAAATACTTAAAAACCGCTCCTGTCGTTTACATTTATGCAAACAAAAGAAACGTTGGGGACTATATTTCCCATCTTGGTTTAAAAGAAATAGTGGGTAAAGACGGCCCCGACCTCTTTTGTTCTCCTGTATGGTTAAAAGAGTTTAAAGCGCACATTGACTACTTAAAACAGCATAACCCAAATGTGCTGCTGGTAATTGGTGGAGGAGGCCTTTTACAGCCAGTCTTTGAACCTTTTTGGCACGTTGTACTACAAAGTGGCTTGCGTTTCACCGCGCATGGTATTGGTATTAATAAGATGTCTGGAAGAGGGGAAATGAAAGGTGATTTATTTCCTAAAATCGCGAAAGGCGCCGACCATTTAGGCGTGAGAGATGTATATACCTTCAACTTTTTAGAGCAATTTGCACCAAATAAACTAGTTCTTACCGCTTGCCCCTCAATAAACTATCTGGTTCCACGTTACTGGCAATCACAAGTACGTTCTTCAAACGTTTTTTTGCATCTAATCCATCCGTCAGATGTAAGGTTGGCAGGCGCTGACCTAGATACAATATCAAAAAATCTGATGGCTGTAGCTGAAGCTTTGGGGTTGGAATATCAAGAGCATACTAATATGGATTCTTCTCATGTTCGAATGTTGAAAAAGGTAAGTAATGCTCGCGTTATTGTGAGTAGTCGTCTGCACGGCTGTATAATGGGTTTCGGTATGGGAATTCCTTTCTTGCCGTTACTGTGCGATGACAAAATGAAAGCATTCTTGACATCACACACGGAAGTTGACGGGGTTGATGTTAAGCAAGCAGAAGACGCATCTGTTTTGAAGCATAGAGTTGAGTCGCTTCTAGCTGAATGTAGCAGCGACCGAAGTAAGCTTGATGTGAAGCTTGCTGAAAATGCAGAAGCGGGTAGTTACATAAATAGCCTAGCGTCAAAAATCGCCAAAGATTAATCATAAATGCAATAAAGCAGCAAGCCATGGTGTTAATGCAAAAAATAGTTTGTGGAATTGCGCGCATTGAACAAAATAAGGGATAGGTATGAATGTTACCTTTAGTGGCTTCTACGGTATGAAAAATACGGGCGACGATTGCTTTTGCAAAGTCGCAGAGTGGGGAGCGCAGCATTACTGGGGCGCTGATACCAGTTATTTCTTTTCTAAAAAAATTCCTAAGCTATCCAACAATGCAAAGCCGATTATGAAAACATTGCCATATCGTCTGCAGTTCATTAACGAGTTATTGTTAGATAGGCATTTTAAGAAAAATAAGCATCTAGTGTATTCTGGTGGTTCCATCTTCCACGGCAAAGACTGGTGGGAAATGGAATATGCCAATAAAAACTTTGAAAAGTATGACTTAAAGATTGGGGCTATTGGGGTTTCTGTAGGTCCCTTTGATTCGGTGGCACACGAAAAGAAAGTTATCGAGTTTATGAAACGCATGTCTTTTCTTTGTGTTAGAGACCTAAAGTCTTATGAATTGGTGCAGAGTTACAATTTAGACTTACCTTGCACACATGCTTTCGATCTTGCAGGGCTGTTGCCGAAGGTTGAAAAGTTGAAGCCTAAAGAAAGGCAAGAGAGCTCTAAATCGACCATAGGTTTAGCACTGTCATGGTTTAGTGGGGAAACGGGAGTAGTGCGTCACGAAAATAGTGAACGGCTTCAAATTCTGGCCTCAGCAATCAATGCACTGAATGCTAAAAGAGACGGTGGCGTTGCGCTTCGACTTTTTGTATTCAACGGACATGAAATACATGGTGATATGGCTGCAACACAGAAGTTTATTCGACTTCTGGACCCGTCTGTGAGCGTTGAGCTGTTCGAGTATGTCACCAATCCTATGAGTATGTGGCATCAGATTGGTGAGTGTGATGCATTTTTAAGTTTTAGACTACATGGCGCAATTTACGCGTTTATGGCTCACGTTCCTTTTTTATTAGCCGAGGTGCATGAAAAAGCCAGCAACTTTCTTAGTGATATTGATTGGCCAGAGAAATTTCGGGTAGGGGATTTTGAAGTGTCGCCTGATAGTTTGGTTAGTATTGTTGAAAAAATGCTGGAAGGGCACGACTTTTCGCAAAGTATAAAGCGTTGCGAGAATGACGCTGAAAAAAACTTCACGCATGCCGTGTTTGACTGAATATTTCACTGACTCAAGGAATGTTGATAAATGAAAACTGTTGTGCGTTCTACATCAAGGCTTCTTGATGTGTGCTTTGTGTGGAACACAGTCGATAAGGATTTAAAAGTTTGAACTTAGCGAGAAAAGTGGCCAGCAGTACGTCGCTGATCCTTATTGTTCGATTATTCCAACGCGGCATAGGTATTATTAGCTTGCTGATTCTTGCGCGTTTATTAACGCCCCAAGATTTTGGCGTAGTTGCAATAGCTACAATGCTTGTCTTTCTTTTCGATACATTGTCTGAGGGAGGCACTCAGCAATATATCATTCAGAAGAAGACCCTGGATGATAGCGACATTGTAACGGCATGGACGATTTCAATATTGTCTAAACTCGCGCTGTTTGTTGCGCTGCTTGCACTTACGCCTGTACTGGCCAACTTTTTGAACGCACCAGAAGCTGAATCTGCGATACGCGCTATGGCACTTGTGTTACCAATTTCTGCCTTTGCAAGCCCCCAACTCTTTATGCATAGAAGAGATTTGGAATACGGCATCATTTCTAAAATACTCTTGATTGAGAGAGTTGTGAGTTTCTTAGTTACAGTGGTACTGGCTTTCATTTTAAAGAACTATTGGGCCATGATAATAGGCGTGCTGGCAGCATACACCAGCAAAACACTGCTCTCTCATTGGTATGCGCCTTATCCTTTGAAGTTTTCATTGAGCCGCATAAAGGAGCAAATGAGTTTTTCATTGTGGATGCTCATTCGCTCTATTTTGGGGTACGTGCGCGCCGAGTTCGACGTGATTTTCATTAGTAAAATGTACGGTGCAGATCAGCTTGGTGGTTTTAGCTTAATGAGAAACCTTTCATTCTTGCCAAGTAGAGAAATAATCGCTCCTGTATCTAATGTATTCCTAGCAAGCTTTTCTGAAATTAAAAGAAGGGGCGATCCAATTGGAGAGCACATCGTGGTTGTGCTTACCATATTGCTATGTGCAATATTTCCCGTTATTGGCTATTTACACGTTTTTAATCAGGAGCTTGTTTCGCTGTTTTTAGGACAGCAGTGGCTGCCTTTTGCGCACTTATTACCGCTATTAGCCATGTTCACCATTACATTTGCCGTATCCACTTTTGTTCAGCAAGGGCTTATTGCAAATGGAGATGTTAAGCTATTGTCGGTTTATGAAATGGTAACATTGAGCTTATTATTAGCCCTGTTTACGTTTTTCTTCTCAGGCAGCATGGAAGAATTTATTATCGCAAGGATAGTATTCGCTTTCACTGTGATGGGCATCTTGCTGGTGTTTTGTTTTATGCGGTTTGGCCTACCTGTAGTTAGCTTACTGTTTATTTGTTCGCTTTTGACCACGGCGTGTTTTTCTGCTGTCTTATCAGCACAAATGTTGACGGGGCAGGGTATAGTCTACCTTGTATTGGGGAGTGCTCTGTACTTTGGAGTTTATTTTGTCGCGTGTTTATTTTTCCTATTTTTGTTTAAAAAGCACAAGGTGCTCAAAGAAGTCACCTCTTTGGCCTCGCGGTTTATTAGCTCTAGAAGGAGTCGCTGAAAACCTGCTAGCGTAAGAGTTTCGCATTGATAGTATAGTTAATGATATCGGTTGGTCTTCGAAAACGTATCTTGTGTACGTTGAATTTGAGCGATTTATACCTCTAGACAGTCAAATGATAAGCATTTGATTGAGAATATGGAGAAGGATTTTTCCTATTTTCTCCGTTTCAGAAGTGACTGTCTAATGCATGTGTGGGTTTTCGAACTTGGTTGAGACAAAGTTTTCCTGGATGCAACTTCTGATCAAGTATCCCTTCTTTTACATTGGCTCCAAATGGTTTTATAGCGAGGGCCTAGACATGCCACAACGGTGGCAAGCCAAGCCTGTGTCTTGGACTATTACTGCTTTAATAGTCCCTACTCGCGTGGTTTTTTTTGTCTGTCTTCGAGGCTTTTTTAGCTTCAATGTAATTCTTAATTCTCCAGGGTATCAGGCGAGAAATACCACTCTCATCACGTTGTGTGCTTTGATCTATCACAAGTGACTCCCAAGCTCTTCCCAGCACATCACATGGATTTTCTTTGTACCATAGGTTTCCATACAATTGCGTACGCTGGTATTGCAGGTGGTCATATTTTGCTTTAACTGCGTGTAGAGTTTCGTTATTAGGAGAAAAGATCACTATGCTATTGTTTTTAGTTTGCTGTTTAACTGTATTGCACCACTCCCATGGCACCCAGCACGTGTCTACATTCTTATTCCCTTTCCAATACTCCCTGATGTAGGTATATTCAGGTTTGAATTTCATGTAGTAGGTATGATGGTCACTCAACTCAGAGTTTATCGATGGGTTTAGGTTTACCATGTATGTTAGTGCTTTTCTTCTAATATCTGGATGAGGGCTTATTTCATAACCATCCAAGTATTTTTGAATGCCACTGTCGTAATTGCATTCGTCAGCTTGCACACCAAATTTTCTTGAAATACATTGAATGAATTCATCACTTTCGAGAAAGCTAGTCAATTCTCGAACTATCGTTGACTCTGGCTGTTTGAGCCTAAGTACAATTCCGAAACCTTCACATGCTGTATTAATTTTTTGAGAAGCATGTTTATGTTCATGCCATTTTATGTATTCTTCGTGGTCATTTATACAGCCTGGGAAGTCGATTATTTTATAGCCATTATTAAACAGCTTTTCAAACAAATCTTTATCGTTTTTACAGTCGCTTATGTTTAGCTCTTTTGCCCTGACAAGCTGTTCAAAATGTTCTGGAGTGAAAAGATTGTTCAGCTCAAGGTGTAAAAAAGGTGATGTCGATAATTCGGTATTGTTAATTTTTTCAATTATATAATCAAACTGCATGTCTTTTCCTTATGACCAAGCTTCAGAGTCCATTTCAAAGTCGCACATTACTTTAACCACAAAGTGTGTTGATCTGCAATTTATTTTGCTCGAAAATTACTCTTTCCACACTACGTTTGCGAATTTCCCTTTAAGTGAGTACTCGTAAATAGCGCGTATTTTAAAGTAGTTATTACCGTATAGATTTACTTTTTTACCTAACTTAGCCGCCGCAATGGCTACGTGCAGCCTGTTGGTGTTCACCGTTTCAAAGGCGTTAATGTGTGATAAAAAACGAAATGTAGACAGCTTGGCCAGCTTAGGTTCGCATGAACTCAATTCATACAGTGCCGATACGTCAACGTTGTCTGAGGGAATGGGAATGTCAGTTTTTTCAACGTCTATTCTAAATGCATTGAGTTCACCGCATTGAGGTTTGCTCGGGTAGGAATGACCAAACAGTGATTTTAAAGTGTAGGCAAGGTAGTGCTTCAGCGATATACCAAAATCTTCATTTTTAAAGAGTGCGCGGCGCTTCAATTCTGATCCAACACTACCCAACTCCGATTGGCTGGAAGGTTTTGATAGCATCTTTTCCACATCTGCGCTTAACACCATGTCATCGTGAAGGTATACGTTGGCTCTTGTTACCATTTTGCTAGCAAATTCATAAGACACTCGTTCTCGACAAAAGAGATGAACGGTTTCAGGAAGCGATTGCAATAACTCTTCTGCACCAAAAAGCGTGTGAGGTAACAATATAAAGGCTTTCACGCGAGAAGCGTATTTTTTGATGTAATAACCAACACGGCTATTTTCACCACCAAAATTGCCGCCTCCACCATAAACAAGAATATCATTGTCTGAAATATCTTTTTCTGACTGGCAGCATTTGTACTCTATATTGTTTCTTTCAAAAAATTGATACGTTGCACATGCGATAAGTGAGTCACCTGCATTGCCAGGATTGGGAAGGTAGTTTACCTTTCCACCAAGCTGTTGGATTAACACTACCAACTCATCATCTTTCTCTTTATTCATTTTAGTTTCTTTTCAATCCAGCTATAACAATCGTCAAATGCATCCTGCTCTTCATAAAGATAATGCATGCCATGTAAGTCATTCACTTTTACTGCGAGGTTTGAGTGCCATTTTACGTCGCTATTTTGTTCTATCTCGTAGTCTCTTATCACGTCTTGCATCATTTGAGTGGCTACGTCGCAATTCCTGTTGTTTAAAATATACTCTCTTGGAGAGAAGGTTCCCTCACTGTTTAATAAACTCAATATCTTAATTTCAAGATCTTGCTCGTTTGCAAAGAAACCTGTTTGTGCATTTATAAAATCGTATTTTTCACCATAATTATGGTTTTCTCTCATTATTACCGGTGTATCACACAGCATTCCTTCAATAATAGCCCTGTTGTTACCCTCAAACTTTGACCACAAGACGTTTATTTTTGCCCGCTTATATAATTCAGCGACTTCTTGAGGTGTTATCCATTCGTAAATCTTTACATTGTCAGCAAGCCCCATTTCATCTGCATACGAAAGGATATCAGATTGTGATATGTCACCAGGGTATCCGACTAATACAATCTTGAAGTCGGGCTTTCTTGACACTACGCCCTTCAAAGCTTGGAAAAGTGCTCTGTGACGCTTGTACTTCGCCCATGCAGCCACAACAATTAAATCTATGTCTCTTTCTTCATCTTTAAGGGGGGGAGCGAAATTCTTATAATTTATAAACCAGCTTGGGCCGACCTTAATTGGAATAAGATTTGAATTGAGTGCTTTAACGAAGTTGTAGTCTCTTTCTTCATAGGTTTGAATGAAAATTGGAAACTTTAGCTGCGTGTAAATAAGAATATTCGACTCGCAAAACCCTGCCCAACTAGGCTCTAGAATGAGATGATAATTTTCTAAAATTTCTTCTGCTTTGAAAAAGCGTAGGAACAAAGGGAAGTAGTAACTATAGTTAATAATAATTACGCCTTTCTCAGACCCATTTGGCTTTTTCAGTACGGTGATAATTCCATTTAGCATCTTTTCAGGTTCGGTAAAGAATTCCGCCGTATTTGATAGAGGCTCAACGGCATTAATAAATGCGTCCTGTATTTCGTTTTCATATTGCTGACCGTTAACGAAATACCGTTTAGCGTACTCTACACCTAGTGAGTAACTGCCAGACCACCCCGTTCTGAAAACTGCTGAAACCAGAGCGAACGCCTTACTTCTAGAACCAAGTTTCCATAGTGCAAATGCACATAACCTTACACACGCAACAAGTAGCCCTTTTTTGCTGTTGTGATCGAACTTAATAAACTCTATTAATCGATCCTTACTATGTCCCAACTTCATATTTATCGCTTCTTTTGGGTGATTAAGTTAACAAAAGTTCGCAATATGCGCTTAACGCTCATAGCATTCCCTTTACATAGAAAAAGATTTAACGAACATTGCAAAGAGAAAAGGTGATCGTTTTTCTCTTCAGCGATATAAGAAAAAATAAGATAAGCACGGCATTTAGCTTCTTTTTTTAACGTGCTGTTTCTCAATTCTTCGTCGTTGAAGGTTTCATCAAGAATTTCGAGATGTACAGGTAATAATGAGCGTGCATTGCGAGACGTAGATTGTGGTTGTACCCTATAATCTAAAAGCACTTCGTTACATAGAACGATTGGATGCTCTTTAGCAATTTGAAGCCATAGTTTCCAGTCTTCCAGCGCTTGAAGTGCCTCATCAAAGCCGTTGTATTTTTCATACACGCTTTTTCTGATTACTAAAGAAGACGTTGTGAGAAAGTTTTCAATCGCAAGCTGCTTGAATATTAAACCGCTAAATAAACGGCTGTATGTAGAACGGTAAACGGTTTTATCGTCAAAGCCGATTCCTACGTAGCGAGAGTCGCAGTGAGACCAATCGGCCTCTCCAAGCGAAATGAGTTGCTTTTCTAGCTTATTGGGATACCAGACGTCGTCCGAGTCACAAAAGGCTAATATCTCTCCTGAGGCTTTTGATATCGCTGTATTTCGAGCTGCCGAAACACCTTTGTTTTTCTGAGATAATACAACAAGACGATTGTCTGTCTCAGCCCATCTTTTCGCAATAATGAGTGTTTCATCAGTCGAGCCATCATCTATTATAATAAGCTCAAGATTTTCAAACGTTTGATCCAAAATACTGCTAATAGATTCCCCTATAAAAGACGAAGAATTATAAGCGGGCATAATGACACTAACTTTTTTGTTATTTTGATTCAGCATTTTCTGTAGTTGCTTTGAGTTTATAAGTCAGAAAAAGAGGAGGCCTTGCATATTTCCCTAAAGTGTCCCCTTTTGTTAGTGAAATGTACAACTTTCTTTGTTCTTCATCGTAATCAGCTCCGCCAATTGCTAGCCCTTTGAAGCTGGTGGGTAATGGAAATTTTCCATGTTCATATGGTTGCAGCGAATGAGGCAGCGCTAAACCGAGCTTCACCCGTAGTAGGTCTGCAATATCCCATGCCCAGTAATAGCTGTAGTAGTCGTCCGCGTCGAATGGACAAGGTCCGCCGCATTGGTGGCCATTGCTTTGCTTTATTTTATAGCCTATTCCGCTCTCGTGGCCTGCCGATTTCCCAAGCGTCAGGTAGGTACGCGTTCCAGGCACGATGAAACCAAATGAAGCACCAGATGACAGGGTCCACATTTTGTTACGGCCATCGCTGTTGAGGCTCAAGGAACGATAATCAGGTTGAATTTTATAAACACTCTGATCAAAGAGAGGCTGTCTCATAGAAAAATCTAGTAAGGCCTCAGTCTCCACCGAACCGGATGGACCATAAACAACGCTTTTTCTTGGGTTAAATGCAAACGCAGTGGGGCCAATGGATAGCCGAGAAGCTATCGAAGCATTTGATTGAGAGCCAGTTATGTGCGTAGCCTCAAAAAGTGCCTGTAACTCTTGCGGTATTTCACTTAACCATCCTGCAGCGTGAGCGGCGCCTTCCAATTGATAAGGGCCGTACATTTTGCTGCTCGCTAGGTTGCTTGCCTGCCAAATCATTATGCTGGTATCTGTTTCGGTGCCATTAGCGTCATACCAATTTATGTAGTTGACCATAAGAGCATCATCAATCTGCTTGATACCGGTAATGCGAAAGTAACCGGCAATTCCCGTCGAAACACGGGGCGTATTATTGATAGATTGAAAACCCTGTAAAACGTAGGTTCCAACCTCAAAGTCTTCTATATCTTTGGAGGCAACTATTGGAGGGATTGATATTTCACCAACACCGCCAAACTGAGGGTGACTGGCGACAAATATTGACTTTTTCGAAGCGCTTAAACTAAATATACCAAGTGAGAAGTCGATCGTTGCTTTCGCGTTATCGCTCGTGGCTTTTGTTGTTAATCTGAATCCTCCTTCATATTCCCAGGATGAAATAGGAATTCTAGGGGATTTGAGCATTGTGAAAGCGTCGCGTATCCAACTACAATCAAGCAGTTGTGGTTTACTTTTACTGTCCTTTAATCCCAGTTCTTGAAATACAGTTCGCTTTTTTTCTGTACAATCTTCTTCGGCAAAAGTTGGTGCGCCAAAAGACAACATGGCAATCAAAATTAATGAATCTAAAAAGCGATGTGATGAAGCCATTGTTAGTTTTCCATCGTCTCAAAATAAATTGAAGTGTAGTGCGAGACCATAGTGTTAGCGGAGAACTTCTCACAAAAAATATTATAGCCGTTTTCACCCATCGCCTTTAATTTTAGGGGTGAAGAGCTCAGTGTTTCAATTGCATGTGAGAAAGAAGAGCAGCAACCGTTAGGTGTTACCAATCCATTCTGTTGGTCTATTATAATTTCAGGGTTGCCGCCAGCATCTGTAACAATACACGGTTTAGAGAGTGACATTGCCTCCAGCAGCGTCATCGACGTTCCTTCACTAAGCGAGGAAAGCAGAAAAACATCCATTAAATCTATAATCTGTGAAGGGTCTTTAATATAACCGGTAAACCGAACTTTGTTTGAAATGCCTTCTTCTTTAACGATTGTCTCAAGAGTAGGCCGTAACTCACCATCACCCACAAGCAAAAGTATCAGGTTGTTTCTGTCACGTAGCGCCTTTGAAAACGCTTTTATCATCATCTCTTGGTTTTTAATTGGATCGAAGCGCGCTAC
Source organism: Alteromonas sp. CH_MED4-4 (assembly GCF_037029575.1). Classification (NCBI taxonomy): domain Bacteria; kingdom Pseudomonadati; phylum Pseudomonadota; class Gammaproteobacteria; order Alteromonadales; family Alteromonadaceae; genus Alteromonas; species Alteromonas sp. CH_MED4-4. The sequence goes on from NZ_JAYMEU010000021.1 coordinate 72,285, forward strand.
AGTGCCAAGAATGATACAGTCGTCTGGTAGTTTCAAACGCTCCTTCAATGCGTTCTTCGCCTCATTATCACTGTCCAAAGGCTTTATCCCGTTGTAAATCACCTTTACATCGCTTTTTGGAATAGCTTCAAACTCTTCAAGTGCAGTTTTTGTTGCTTCTGATATTGCCGTAACAGCTGACGTAAACTTATTTAGAATAGGATTTACTAGCTTTCGTTTCCAACTTGAGGAATCTGGGTAAAACCTGCCATGCTCGGTGAATATGACCTTAGTTTTTGTAAAAGCCGCGGCTAAAGTGCCGTAAACCCAGGGCGTATACTGATGACAATGCAAAATATCGATATCGTTGTCTTTGATATGTTTTCTTATTTTACTAATTAGCGATCTGTCAAAGCCAGGTTGACGTTCTTCAACCGCTATTGGCGTGCCAGATGCTTTTAAGTCTTCGCCCCAAGGGCCCAGTGGCGCTTCAATGCAATAAATCGACATTTCGATATTCGCATCACTATTTCCCTCAATGATGTTTTTAATCACCATTTCAGTACCACCAATGCGCATGTCAAAAGTTACGTGCATGACTCTCATTGCTGCGTAACCTCTTGTGTTAAGGCATAACGTTCAAACCACATTTGATACATCAACATGCTCCACAGTACTATGCCGTGGTCAGCTTTACGCGTTTGATGTTCTTCCCAAAGTTTCTTTATAACACCGCTATCGAATACGTCGTTAAGCCCACGCTGTGTATCAATGATTTGAGATTCGGACAGTGATTTCAATTCACCTCTAAACCACTCATCCAGCGGCGTGCTAAAGCCCATTTTCTTTCTATACAGCAGTGAATCGGGGATAAAAGGCTTAAAGACTTCTTTAAGTAAGTATTTTTTCTCACCGTCGCGATATTTCTGTGAAGAGGGCAGGGTCGCGGCGAACTCTGCAACTTGGTAATCCAGAATAGGCGCTCGTACTTCTAACGAATTTGCCATACTCATGCGGTCGACTTTTACCAAGATGTCGCCTGTCATGTAGGTCTTGATGTCGGTGTAAAGAATTTTGCTTAAATGATCCGGACCGTCGGCTTTGTTATACATGTCTAAGGTATATTGACTAGGATGGTAATCGGCGAGCTGCTGTGCAACCTCAGGCTTAACTAAGCTTTGCCACATTTCATCTGTCATCATACTGTTAGTGATGTAAAAGCCCATAGCAGGCTCGTGAGATAAGCTTGTGAGTAATGATTTCGCTTTTTTACCGACTGTGCCTGGCACTTTTCCAGCTAATTTCGCTAAGTGTGGAAAAACAGACTTTCGGACCGCTTCGGGAAACTTGTTTCTTAGCTTGTTTTCAACATCGTCAATCGAGTACTTTTCGTAGCCAGCGAACATCTCATCGCCGCCGTCTCCCGCGAGCGCAACGGTTACAGCCTTTCTTGCCAGTTCCGAAACGAAGAAGGTCGGCACTAACGAGGGGTCAGCAAAAGGTTCATCAAAAAAGCTCACGATATGTTCTAGTCTGTCGCTAACGTTTTGGTGAACGGTAAATTCATGGTGCTCTGTTTCGTATTTTTCAGCTATTTCACGAGCGAAATCCGCTTCGTTAAATGCTTTATCATCAAATCCTATGGTACAGGTTTTTACTGGAGTTTCGCTGGCTTGTGCCATCATAGCGACAACACCCGAGCTATCCACACCGCCGCTTAAGAAAGCGCCAAGCGGAACATCACTGATCATTCTTTGTTTAGTGACTTTTTCAAGTAAGGTCTTTAACTGCGCTTTATTGGCATCTTCACTGGCATTTGTGGTGTTTTTAAAGCTCAAATCCCAATATTCATGAATGCTGAAACCGTCTTTATTAAGAATTAAATAATGAGCAGGTGGTAACTTGTGAATGTGCTTAAAAATACTCTTTGGGTCGGGAACGTATTGATATGCAAAGAAGTCATATACGGCGTCTAAGCGAATTTCTCTTGGAATGTTCTCCAACGCCAATATAGCTTTAATCTCAGAACCAAACGCAAATCGACCATTATCATTAAAATAGTACAGGGGTTTTTTACCCAATCGATCTCGTGCAATAAACAGTTCTTGCTTGTTTTTGTCCCACAGAGCAAAGGCAAACATTCCGTTTAGTTTATCTAAACACTTGGTTCCTTCGCGTGCGTATAGCTCTAATATAACTTCGGTATCTGTATGACTTTTAAATATAACACCGTCGTTTTCAAGCTCGGCTCGCAATTCAAGGAAGTTGTAGATCTCGCCATTAAAAACAATAACCAAGTCACCCTCTTTTGAGTACATGGGCTGATTGCCTGCTTCTGAAAGATCAAGAATACTTAGCCGCCTATGACAAAGGCCGATATGTTCATCGATATACATGCCGCTGGCATCTGGGCCTCTGTGATGAATAGCCTTGTGCATAGCTTCTAATGAAGTTTCACCGCCTTCGTTGAAATTAAAAAGGCTAAATCCTGCAATGCCACACATGAATGGTTATCCCTACAAACTGATATAAGGTCGAAGAATTGACCCAGTTACAATGGTAAATTTTAAGGGAAGTTCACGCCAAATGTTTTCGGCCATTTCTCTAACCCTGCTTGAGCCTGACTCAGCGTCGCTTTTAGCGTCTATCAACTCATTATTTTTATCAAAACTCTGCCAGTTAAGCAGTTGAGGTTCTGCGCCCCATTGTTTTTTAAATTTATATGTACCTTCTTCAAAGGTTGAGCGGCCAAAGTCAAAAACTTTCACGCCATTGTCGGCGCAATGGGAAAGCAAAGACCAATACAACAACATATTAGGAGCAAGGCGATTGAAGTCACGAAGTGTTGAGGCCCATGGAATAGAAACGTTGTCACCCGATTTTATGATAACGCCACCACCAATAGGCTGGCCATCGTGATAAACCACGCTAATTAAACTACTTTGGCCGTAACTTTTTATAATTGCCTTAAACCATTTTTCGGCATGAACAGGAGAGCCGAGATCTCTCATGTTTTGAGCATATACGTTGTAGAAATCACTTACTAGGACGTTCGATGTGCCTAACTCAAAGGTAAGCCCATTTTTTTCCGCCTTCCTTATTTGGCTGCGTAATTTAGATTTGAAACTTGATAACAGTATTTCACTTGACTCAGGCAGTGGCAAAAGCATACGTACTTTTTTGTTTTCAAACTGGATTTTGTCTAAAGGTGATTGTTCTATACCTCTAATTTCCAATTTTTTTCCTGTTACGTTTCGCATCTGCGCAACAAGAAGCGCATGCATGTCATTTAACACCTTGTCGTTGTCGGCTAAGCCATAGCCTACATCGCAATAAGGTAAAGAACATATTTGTTTGCCCAGTAAAGGTATATTCATTAAAACAGCAGGGAAAACACCAACAACTTGCCCCGTATTAGCACATGTGGCAATAACGCCAAGCATTGAATGACCGTAAGCGGCCTTTACCGCTTCAAGCCACGCAAACTTGTGATAAGCGGAAGCATTTTTGTGTTGTGATACATAGGCATCCCACAAAGGTTTGTCGCTGGCTGACGCTATTCGTAACTTTGTATTTTGTTGTGCCGTCATTAATTTTGCTCACCTTTAATAACACCGCTTGAAGCGCTGCGGTTACTTAAATGCACCTTGGCTTCTGAGATAGTGCAAAATTTAACATTGGCATTTTTCGCTAAGTGTTGAGTAACAACCTCAATGCGCTGGCATATTGTTTCAAATGCATTTGGCCCATCTAAAAGGCCCGTTGCTCCGTCGATTAAACTAGAGCTGTGTAAGTACATATGAATAACGGGTTGTTTTTTCTGAATGCTTTGATCGACTAACGCAAGCATGTCTTCGATTTCGGTAAGCTCTGGACTCAAATAAATCTTTCTTAAAAGTTTACTGTGCCAAAGCAGACCGACAGATTTAACCCAATTAAAGGGCGGTTTAGATAGTCGATTATGAATGCGTTCACCAAGAGAGAAGTTTTGAATATTAAACCCTGCGGTAACAGGGACCTCAAGCAGTTGACGCTGCTCTCCAGGAGCCAGTGCGTTGTCAAACGAAGGCCAATATGGCGATTCTGGTGCACCTAGGCAGCTAAAATAGTCGTTCCTGTAAAAAGGATAAACGCTTGAATCTACTACATAGCCTCTTGATGCAAGTAATCTAAGCATTTTGGCACTTACGCCCCATCGCCCGCTTCTAAAGGACTGTGGGCGAACGCCTATTTCGTCGTGTAAAAGGGCGTTTAGTGCATCGAGTTTTTGCTCTACTTGCTCTAAAGGAAGGTTTATTACGTGAGATTCCGCTTCGGTTGTCTTACCGAAATAGGGAGGGTTACACCAAGGGTGTAGATGTGCTCCAATTTCCGCGCTGTTAGACTTAGCAAAGGTTCGCAGAGTTTGACTGCCAACATTATTGCTTGCAACGGCGTAATCAACAAAATACGTAGGACGGATACCAAGACTTTCACAGAAAGTTTGAAATGCAGGAAGCTTTTCAACGTTTTCAACTGAACAGTTATGCTGCGGAAACTCTTCGTCCCACTGCCATTCTTCTTCAGTATCAATAGTTAAAACAAATAACACGTCCTGTTTATGCATTTACACTCTCTTTCAGGATTCCTTTGAATAATTCAAGGTATTCATCAGCCATTCTCTTAGCAGAGAAATTGGATTCTACAAACGACTTTGAGTTTTGAGCTAGTGAGGTGGCGAGTGCTTTGTCATCTAGCAGTCTCTCCCAATCTTTCTCAAGCTGCTTGCTGTTGTGAAGAGGAGCCAATAAACCAGACTCGTTGTGTGTTATTAGCTGGTCAATACCCGCAATGTCATAAGCAGACACCGGAATTTCCATGGCGCATGCTTCCATTAAGCAGCGAGGGATGCCTTCAAGCGTCGACGTCATTACGAACAAGTCAAAGTCGCGCAGCAGCTGTAACCTGTCATTTCTAAAGCCTAAAAAATGAATGTCGCTGGCACTAGCCAGTGTTTTTGAATACGCCTCTAAACTGGGGCGGTCTTCGCCGTCACCCAGCAGTACTAATTCAATATCTTGACGCTTTTTATATAAAGACTCGAAGCAGTCTAAAATGGCTTTTATATTTTTCCGGCTGATCATTTGGCCCACAAAGCCAATGGTCTTCTTTTCTTTTGGCTTGTCTGTTTTTGTTTGTCTAACGGCTTCTACTTCAGACAAATCTACGCCATTTTGGATATACTCAAGCTTGTCAGGCGATATATTAAACTTCTCCACATCACTCATTAGTTGTTTAGAAAGTGGAACAACTTTGTCGGCAAAGCGCATCGACTGACATCCTAACCAAATAAAGAGACGGAGTTTCAAGTCGGCAGCATTTTCAAAGCCGTGGGGTGTTACAACACACGGAATACCTGCTTTTCTAGCCGCCATTACGCCCAAAATATCTGACTTGTAACCGTGAGTATGGATAATATCGATATCTTGTTCTTGAATTAAATCCGCCAATTTCGAAACGGCACGCAGGTCAAAACGACCCTGCATAGGAATGTGGTGAGTTTTTCCTATCGCTTTGAACTGTTTTACAAGCTCTAGCTCTTCTGTACCGGGCTCTAAGGTAACAACAAGTTCACTCGAAACACTATCTGGCAAATGCTTTGATAACGCTAACACCCATCTTTCTGCACCGTAAAAACCGGTTGAACAAATAAACTGTAAAACTTTCATTGTTATTTATGCGAGCTGGTACTAACAGCGCCGCGTACTCCTATTAATGTTCCAAGTGCTCTAGCCGGAAAATAAAGCAGATAAAAAAGTGAGCAATGCCACCAAGTTACTTGCTGCTTAACAAGCCTTTTTAGTCGCCACGTGTACGCTGTAAAAGGCAGTAAAGCGCCTACTAACATAACTATAGCGACAATAGGTTGCGAGAATATTATCGCGAGAAAAGCCAGTAAAAGACCACCTGTAAATGCAAAAGGAACAACAAAACTTGGCCACTCTCTGAGCGGAATGCGCCTTCCTTTTAAAGATGCAATATTGGACTGGCCACGCCATATTTCTTTTTTATACATCGGTGCGTAAGCTTTGTCTTCGCCAATGTGAATATACTGGGTTTGTGAGGTATAAAACAACTCACCTAATTTACTAACCTTATCGGTAAAGAAATAATCTTCACAAGTAAGAAGGTGTTCAGGAAACTTACCAGCTGCTTCAAATGTTTCCTTTAAAAGAAATAAGTTGCGGCCAGGTAAAAAACTGACAGGCACATCAAGTTCAGCATTGCTTAACGCCGTTCTTATTATCTCTAAAGGCGGCGCGTTAGGGCTGTTTACCTGCATGGCGCTGACTAGAGCCGTATTGTCTCGTGTTTTGAGAGTATCAATCATCACGTCTAGCCAATTCGAGGCAAGTGCAACATCTGCGTCTAAAAATGCCAAGTATTCACCTGTCGCCAAGCCGGCGCCCAGATTCCTAGAATGTGAAATCGTGTTATTTTCGTCGTTATATACAACTCGCAAATTTACTGTTTCGATAAATGCGCTGAGCGTATTTGAAATTTCTTTATTCTGACTTACCAAAACAACTTCGTATTGTTCTTTAGGTGTTGTTAGGCCCGCAATACTTGTTAGTGTTTCAATGAGCATGTCTTCACGCCCCTTATGAGGAATGATAAAAGACGTATTAATACTCATGGTTTACCTAACCATTTTTGAAGTTGTGGAAAACGTTTCACTAGCTGTTTTCTCTCTCTTGACGGAGATAAATCGATAAGGTTGGACAAAAGAAAACTCAATGAATTGGATTTTTCTGTTAATGCCTGACCTTTTTGTGTAGAAGTCGATGAAAGAGGGCGGGCAGCCTGCTTAAAACCGGAGTAATGACCGTTTTGCATCATTAAACAAAGTACGCGCGTGGTACTCGTTTCTGTACTCGTACTAAGGCGTTGAAAAATTGTATCTGCTAGTTGCTCGGCTTTTTGCTCAGCAAGTGTACGTTGGGCTTCAGTTAAATAGTTAGATGCAAAATGCAGTACGCATAGTTTTCTTAGGTCTTGCCCACTCCACGTTTGATTCGGAAACTCAAGAATGTCAGGCTTGTCCAGATAAGCATATTCGTTCACAGTCATCCAATTGGCATAGTGAGTAAGTGAGTCTACTGCGTATTGATAGCTCGAGTCATATTCACAGCGCTGTTCTTTAAGTGATATAAATCGGCAAACTGCTTGTAGGAATACAGTATAAAACCACGTTGCTTCGACATTATCCAATTGCAATTGGTCGAAGTCATCGGTGGGGGAGACCGTATTCGCTATAATATAGGACGCTGCTTCAATGTCACTATCACAACCTTGTAGTTCGTATCTATCTAGCCTTGCTTGCAGGTAGTTACCCGTACCTCTGTCTAGAGGATACTTTCCTGTTTTTACATTTTTAACACCAGGAATATCGCTATTTTTAAACGCAAGCAGGGCGCCTACAAACGTACCGTCGCCTTCATAATAATTGGTTACCCATTGCGTTATGGATAATGCGGCGTCTCGAGACGGTGTGTAGCCAGTAAGCAAATGATGCAAAGTGAGACCATTGGTATAACAATGTTGCCCACCCGGACCGCCGCCTCCAGCATGATCATCGTAAACACCAGACGGCTGATGTTTAGAGTACGTTCTATGAGAAGCTGTATATGCCTGAACATAATGGTCGGTATGCCAAAACAGTCCGCCGCTATACTCGGGCTTATCGTCACTGGTGTGATAAACATCAATATCTGCAACGTGCTTGGCAAGATCATCGGCTAGTTCAAACCAACGAGGATCGCCGCTTAACAACCACTGCATCAGCATTCCAAATATAGGGTCGTATTGATTGTTGTAATGTGACACGAAAAAGGGCTCGTCAGGTACGAGTGCCTTTTCGTGATCCGCATACAGCTCACCAAAATGTCGCCAGCCAAATTCGTCGATATCGAGCCGCTTTTGATAAAAAGAAGACGAACCTTCAATGCCATTTTTTATAAGTGAGTCAAACTCACATGATTTAGAAGGGAGAAAAGGCAAAACAGATGCGTTTTTTAACCAAGCGCTATCAATGACTACCTGCAGCGATTGTATGTTAAAAGTTGCGATTGAAATGCGTCTTGTTTTTTGTTCACCGGGCTGGAGTTCAGTATTCTCACTATGCCTAGAGCCTAACAAGCTAACGCTCAAACTATCTGCTGATAGATGTGCTGAAGAAGGAAAATTTTGCCAAAACTTATCAACATCAATAAAAAAAGTGCTACCGCTGTTCGAAATCTTAATTTGTGGTTTTGCTTGGTCACCCGAAAGCAATAAGTGCTCTGGTTGGTAAAGTTTAAAACCGCGAAACGGAAGCGAGTTAACGTTGTCTTGATTTACATGAACTGGACTTTGCCAGTTTTCAAAACCACTGGAAGCCTGATGAAGTGTCAGCTCTTCATGTTCAGATGAACTAAATACTTCAGAATTTAGCGTTAGCGTCGACGTAAGCGATTGACCTGTGAGCGAGATACAGCATTCTTTTAAATAAATACTGTTTGGGTCTCCCAAGTCCCACTTCCCATTTGGGTGTGACGCAGCACTTGGGTTTCGCATTGTTAAATGAGCACAAACCGTTCCGGTTCTAAGGAAGATTGACGCCTCTGTTTCAACAATCAGCTTTTTATCGCTGCCAAGCCTAATCTCGTATTTTTGTTCAACGGTTAATGCGCTGTATTCGTTGTTATTGCAATGAAGAGCATAAGAGAATGCAATAGGGGTTATCGATTGAGGAGTAATATCAACAATATCGAAAGAGCTGGATAAGTGCTTGTCGGTTACAAACTCAAAAGGCTTGGCTTTGTTAATTGTGAATGTTTTGCCACTGCCCAGAGACAGTGAAAGCGCCTCATCGTTATTGTTTACAGGTGAGACAAGCTTGTTCGATGGTGAGTCGATCTCCACCGCTTCTAACGTCAGAACTATTTCATCGCTTACTGAATGATGCTGTAAATCAATCAAGCCTTCACATAACAACCACTTTATTGAACCATCTGGCCATAGCTGCGAGGTTTTGATAAAAGTATCAGTTAAGAGTATTCCGTTTGCGGCAAGCCGAAATTGAGTGACGGCGGGCCACATTCCCTTAGGGCAGGGCAACCCTGTTTTAAAATGTCCGTACGTCTCTTTGGCTAAAGAGGCAACCTGGATAGTTCCAACCGTTTGTGTCATTACTGCTTTCTTTATTTCTTCCGTGAGCAATGTTCTTGATGAACATATGCATAATGACTCTAGTATGCCAATGGAATTGCCACTTGTGTAGCCTTCATCACTAATTTGTTACTTTGACCTTATATTTGCTTCGAAGTAGTATGACTACAGGACAAATAAAAACACTAAAGATAGCTTGGAAGGCGCTGATGTCGAAAGTTTGCGTGTTGTCGCAACGAGTACCGTATCCCCCAAATAAGGGCGAAAAACTTAGAACATATCATCAAATTGAATTTCTAAATCGCTTAGGGTACGAAGTCGAAGTTTTTTCTCTCATAGAAACTGCAGAAGATAAGAAAAATGCCGAAGCGTTAGCCAAGCATCTTGGAATTTCGGTTAATTCTTATCAGTTAGGTAGTAAATTCACGCGTTATGCTTCGGCCTTACTGCAAGGTTTGCCCATAAGTGTTGGGGCGTTTTACTCAAAAGCACTTCAACATGTTATTGATGAAAAACTGAAAGAGGGTAAGGATGCGCTGCTGTTAACCGCGTCGAGTTTAAGCTATTACATCTTCAGCTCGCCTTATTACAACAATACCCATTGTCGCTTGTTTATGGACTTTATGGACGTTGATTCAGATAAGTGGGCGCAATACGCAGATTCTTCTTCCTTCTTAATGCGCTACGTATACCAGCGTGAAAGCAAAGGTATAAAAAAGCTTGAGGCGAAAACAAACCAACGGTTTGATGAGTGCTTTTTGATTGCAAGGGAAGAGGCGCAGCTATTTAATTCTTCAGTAGACTCATCGAAAGCGATAACCGTGCTTGGAAACGGATTAGACTTCGATGCGTTTTATCCAGCGAAAACACAGCCTTGCGCGGCTACAATAAGCACTGGGCCGCATTTCTTGTTCACGGGCGTGATGGACTACAAACCTAATGTAGACGCAGTTCTTTGGTTTGTTAAAAATTGCTGGCCACTCATTCGTGAAAAAGCGCCGAATGCAAAATTTACCGTGGGTGGTATGAACCCTGTTGAAGAAATAAAGGCGTTGTCAGACCGCGATGGCATAGATGTCACGGGCTTTGTCGATGATATATTGCCTTATTTTCACCAAGCTCATGCGTTTGTGGCGCCATTTAGGTTGGCAAGGGGCGTGCAGAACAAAGTGCTTCAAGCGGCAGCATGTAAATTACCGATAATAACCACGTCTATGGGAGCTGAAGGGATCTCGTTTGCCAACGCCGACAGCATGTGGATAGTAGATGACGTGGACAGCTTTGTAGCTGCATGCGTGGAAAGTATTGAGAACTTTGAGCTATCACAACATAAAGCTCAACGTAGCTATCAAGCATTAGTTAGCGAATATAGCTGGGAACAACAACTGAGCCCGTTGAAAGTGGCAATGGCACGAATATGAAATCAATAATTAAGAAGAGTTTTTTTGCCCTTTGTGCACTTGTAATGTTTCCTTTCACGCTTATGTATTTAATGCTGTCTATTGTGGTAAACAAAGACTCGCTGCTTTCCTCTTTTAGCCAGCTGCTATCGCTTATACCCGGTAAACTAGGGTGTTATTTACGTTCGGGCTTTTATCGGTTTGTCATGACCTCGTGTGCGCCAAACGTTCTCATCGGTTTCGCCACGTTGTTTTCACAACAAGATACTGAGATTGACGAGGGGGTGTACATAGGGCCGCAATGTAACATTGGTAAATGCGCAATTGGGAAAAATACTTTGTTGGGAAGCGGTGTGCACATTATGAGTGGCAAAGGACAACATAATTTTTCTGACCCAGAAAAGCCGATTAAAGATCAGGGCGGCGTTTTCACCAAAGTCTCTGTAGGAGAGAACTGTTGGTTGGGCAACGGTGCATTGGTTATGGCCAATATTGGCAGAGGAAGTGTGGTAGCAGCAGGTTCTGTAGTTATTGATGATGTGCCTGCGGGGGTTATAGTAGGTGGGAACCCTGCGAAGGTCTTGCGTGCTTTGCGAGAGTAACTGCTGCATTTGCCAAATAATTTCTCAATCGTGTGAGAACACCTTTGAATGTCATCGTTGGAATTTGTAACGAGTGAAATACAACAGTGTCATTGGACAAAGTTTGTTTGGAGACTGTAACTAATTTTGTGTAACTGCCTATCTCAATTTACTCTATAGAGAGTTAAGGATAGGCAGATGAACATG
>NZ_JAYMEU010000022.1:0-80782 GCF_037029575.1 Alteromonas sp. CH_MED4-4
GTAGAACCACTATACCTGCGGTAACACGCCGCGATTACGAACATTTTAACTCTCGCTGAGTGGGTAATGATCTATGCTGACTGGTATTACTTACCCTGTTGAGCTTAAAGTTAGTGAAGCGCTGATGAAGGTGATACTTTGGCTGCCTTTTGCGCCGGATAAATAGTAGCGCCCACACTCAAGAACATAGCAACAACCACGGTTACTACGACGTCTTGCCAATGTAGATCAGATGGTAGGAAATCGATGAAATATATATCGCCTGAAAGAATTTCTATGCCTATCGCCACCTCAATAAAGCGAACAATCTCAGAGAGGTTAGGTGCTACCAGTAGCGCTAAAACCACACCTACAGTAATGCCCATAACCCCATTGATAACGCCCTGCAACACAAAGGTATTGCGAATTAAACGATCCGTCGCTCCCATGGTTTTTAATATTGCGATGGCAGCCTGTTTGTCTCTAACCGCCATAACCAGTGACGACACAATGTTAAAACAAGCAACGGCAATGACCAGCGTCAAGGCGATATACACCACAGCTCTAACTAGCTGAATATCGTTATATAAGTGGCCTTGGGTACGTGTCCAGTCAGACATGTAAACACCCTGAGGGTAGCTGTAACCTATATCTCGCATCGTGTCGTAAGATGAAAATGGGTCGATAAGTGTAAACTGAATTCCTTGTGACTTAGATGAAATACCAATAGCTTCAGACGCTGTTTCCAAGTGCATTAAACCTAGCTGGTTATCGAGTTCACCGCCAACAGATAGCACTCCAGAAATAGAAAGCGTAATTGTACGTGGGGCTTTGAAGGTTAGATCCTGTGTTGTTTGGGGAATGAGTATTTGAACAATGTCACCAATATTAAGGTCCATGGAAGCGAAAATACCCTTTCCTACGATGAGACCATTTTCTTGCATCGAAAAACGTTGCCAATCGTCACTTGTGACTCTTTCAGCATATTTGTCGCTAACACTGTTAACCGGAATTCCAGTAACACTAATCGCCTTCAACTCCCCCTTTGACTGCAACATTCCGGTTATCCCTGTGTATGGCGTGACAGAGGCAATACGGCTATCTTGAGACAAACGATAGAGCTGCGCGTCTAAATTTTCTATCCCGCTTTCGCTCTTGCTATATAATTCACCATGAGGAACCACACTCAAAATACGACTTGTAAGCTCTTTTTCAAATCCGTTCATTACGCTCAGCAACACAATTAGTACAAAGCAACCAAGGGCAATCCCAATGGTGGATGACATCGAAATAAAAGAGATGAAACGCTGTTCTGAACGTGTTTTTCTGAAGCGTTGGGCCAATTCAAAGGCGAGCATCTTGGCTCTCCTTGAATAACGTATCGCTCGCTAATCTGCCGTCCTTTATCTTCAGTACCCTGTCCATTTTCCCCGCCAAGGTAATATCATGGGTAACGACAACAAACGCTGTCCCTTTTTTATCACTTAAGCTAGTAAGCAGTTTATAAATTTGCTCACCCGTCGAGTCATCAAGATTTCCTGTAGGTTCGTCGGCCAGTACTACTGATGGCTCGGTAACTAAAGCTCGTGCTATTGCCACACGCTGTCGTTCACCGCCTGACATGGTCGATGGTAAATGGTCGACGCGGTTAGAAAGCCCAACTTCATCTAACATTTCACGAGCCTTGCCGTGGGCCAATTTGGTCGAGAGCCCTCTAATTCTTAGCGGCATTGCTACATTTTCTAACGCTGTGAATTCACCGAGTAAATGATGAAATTGATAGATAAAGCCCATTTCGTCATTGCGAAGCTTTGCTAATGCATTTCCAGATAATTGACCGAGTGATTTTCCATTGAATTCGACTTCACCGCTAGAAGGTTTATCTAACCCTCCAAGAATATGTAAAAGGGTGCTTTTACCTGAGCCGGAGCTACCTAAAATAGCAACATGTTCGCCAGCTTTTATTGAAAGAGAGACATCGTGTAAAACGGGGGTAGCATTACTGCCATCTTGATAGGTTTTATTAATATTGCGGCAAATTAGCACGTCCTGCATGCGAGTATTCTTCTTTAATTTCCAGACGGTGAATGGTAGCGTTAAACACTACCAACACCAACTGAAAAATAACAGCGCTAAAACGTAAATATCAATCTGTATTATTGTGTGCCTTGAACGCTTTTGGCCAGCGCATCCACAGACTGTGGCTTGCCAAATAACCACCCTTGACCAAAGCCGATGGTTAATCCTTTCAGTTCATTGCATTGTTCAATGTTCTCAACCCCTTCTGCAATCAAATCAACATTAAGTCCTTCGGCAATGCTCACAATGTGAGGGATGAGCGATGAACGAATGCTGTTATCTTCCATATCCATAACAAAGCTGCGGTCAATTTTAAGGTAATCACAATTTAGCGTTTTAAGCTGGCTTAAATTTGAATAACCCACTCCAAAGTCGTCAATTGCAAATAAGAAACCTTTGCTCTTCAGCGACTTAATGTGCTTCACCGCACTATGAGTGGCGATTTGCTCATCCTCAGTAATCTCTAAAACTAACTTGAAGTTCTTTACGTTCATATCTAGTACAAAGTCTAGGTCCAAACAACCTTCGCGGGTAAAATCGAAGGGGAATAAATTAAACGATACCTTAAAGCCTTCGGGGATCTCTGGGTTTTCGTTGAGTTCTCTCATGGCGGTGGTAATCATATCAACCGTAAATTCCCAGGTCATATCCTGCTCTTTTACCTGAGGAATAAATTCGTCAGGGTAAATCGGCCCAAATTCATCCTCAAATCGACTCAATACTTCGCACCCAATGACCTTTCCCGATTCCAAGTTTACAAAAGGTTGGTACAAGCAATAGAACTTATGTTCTTTTAGCCCTTTACTGACGCGAGACTCAAGTGAACGTCGTCGTCTTAAATAGTTAAAGGTAATCATATGCGTCAACGCTGCTGTCATTAACATAGCAAACACAAACAACACCAGCTTGCCCATGTGCAAATCTAATACGCGACCGTGATCAGATTTCACTTTTAGGCAGGTATGATTGTAGCGTTCATCACACTGGATAAATTGTAAGGAAAAATAGCCAGTGCGTGCGTCCATGTCATCTTGGCTGAGGGTAGAACCGACAAGGCTAGGATTACCTGCCATATGATAAAACTGATCGCCATTGTAGAACAGCTGCCAATCTTGCGTGTAGCTGTAACCAATGACACTATCCATATCCAATACTGCGTTGTAACGTCCGCGCTGTACTATAGTACCGGTAGCTTGTTTATCGAAAAGCTGAAGAGGAGTATTTATCCAAAAAGCGTCGCCAAGCTGAGTATAAAAATCAGGCTTAACCTCTTTCATGGGCTCTTCTAGAATGCCCAAATAAGTACTGCACAATAGCTCGTTATTTTGATAAAAACCTATCTCTTTTACAAATCGAGAGCGAAACAAGGTTTTTCGCATTTCCGCTAGGTTATCCATTTCACAGGTTTGATACGGCAGCGCATTTAGGTAATCGAGCGTGATCTCAGCATCTCTAAATACCACGCGCACATTATCTAGTATTTCTGTAGCGCGACTCTCCTCTTGTTCTCGAATAAACATAAACATAACGATAGCGAGTAATAGGGTCACACCCACTACGCTTAGCAATGACACCCCAATTGCTTTTAAATTATCAGCAAGAAAGTACTGTTTTTGGTCGCTTTTATTCATAATTTCCGTGTTTTTTTAGCGTGAACGACCTAACTTTAGTACAAATTAAAAAAAAGACACTACGACTTTAGGGCATGTTACTGTTTGTTGGGTGTTTTTTTACTTTATAGAAGACTATTAATCGAAGAGGAATAATGTTTCTAATGTCACATTGTGCAATTGTGAAACGGAGCAATTTCTTGAATGGCTAACTGACAAGAGGGTAAGAATAAATAAAGTGCGATTGCGAGAACAGCAATTTTAACTGCAGAGTGAAAAAGAACTTTTTGAGTGTCCCCAGAAGGGGGAATTATCTAAGAAGAAAAGCTTATCATTAATGGCGGAGCGGACGGGACTCGAACCCGCGACCCCCGGCGTGACAGGCCGGTATTCTAACCAACTGAACTACCGCTCCGAAGACCTTTTAGTTATACCATTGAAGGAGTGGCGGAGCGGACGGGACTCGAACCCGCGACCCCCGGCGTGACAGGCCGGTATTCTAACCAACTGAACTACCGCTCCACATCTTCAATGTTATCAGTGAGTTGACTTGGCTGTTGTTGCCCTGTCCCCTGACTGCGGCGCAGATAATACGTATTCCCCTATGTGGAGTCAACGCTTTTTATTAATAAAATTGTCATCTGCGGTTTGTTTGCCTGTTAAATAGGCATTATGTCGAAATAAAATTCAAACTGAACAAATTAGCGACGCCTTAAACTGAAGCGCTGGTCTCCCTGCTATTCCTTTTCAGCTTTTTCACGCTTTTTGAATAGCCCTAACAGTTTTTTAAACCCCTTAGGTTCAGATTCCATAGTAAGGTCAGCATCGGTGGTTTCTCCGGATGGCTTTGCAGTACTATTTGCTTGCTTAGGCGCAGACGCCTTTTTTCGCATAATAATAATTACAGCAGCAGCGATTACTCCGATGAGCACTATAGACCCATTTACGGCCACCAGAATGAGGGTTAGCGTCCCATCATCCATTTCATCTTCTACCGAATTTGGCTGCATATCGTCTTGTGGCACTTCAGGTTGCGTTATTGAGGGTGCACTGCCATCAACGATAGGATCTTTTCCATTGATTAAAGGGTCTTCAACCTCAGGCTCGGCAGGTCCCTCTGCCACAAAACTATATTCAGGGACATCTAATATAAAATCGCGCCCATCCATTGTCGTGCCGTAAGCAGTGAGTTTTACCCTAAAAATTCCTTCTTCGTAGGCGACAATTAAGTGCTCTCGAGGATCCACACCGCCTTCTGTTAGCGAAAAATTCTGCATATCGGAATTAGGAAACTTCACTTTGCCATCGACTAACAGTGACTCGATGTCGACTAATTCACGGTCTACATCAATAATAATTTTATGATAGCCCTCTCCGCCTCCATCCATTTCAACATCAATAGACACGGGATTTTCATGTAAGACGATAAGTTCGCCTATTTGCTCGCGGGTGTACATTGGTGTGCTTACGCGAAAAATAGGCTTCCATTCACCAGCCGGTATTTTCAAGTTGAACTGGCCAGTAAAAACGCCATCTCCTGGTCGCTCATCCATCCCTCGCCCATCGTCTTTAAATGTCGCTATGCGCTGGTCATTTGTACCAAAGTTGCCGTAGTTAGGGTTATTGGTACTCTTAAACTCAATCTCTAAGTCGACGACATCTCTGAACTGTTTGTTTTCTATAGGCTTGCCGTTGTTGGTTAAATAGGCTGTGGATTTAAGTATTTCGCCGGCAAACAGCACATTCGGTAACGGCTCAGCATGAAGTTCAACATTAGACAAAACCATTACACGGCTTTCCGGTAATACTTGACCTACAGCTTGCCAAGGCCCAGGCACAGGATCTTTGATGGTGATCATGTCAAAGGTATCAGCGTCGTACCACTGCACCTTTTCTTCGTCGACGCGCCCTTGAAATAGCTTTGAACCATCGGGTCTAACCAGCACTACAGGAGCAGAACCGTACTCCCTAAAGAAAACCATGGTGATTTCTTTAACGTTATAGTCAACGCGAAAGCGGTTTTGTAACAGTTGAATGGAGTTGGTGTATTCATCACCAAGCTCTGTAAGAGGAGATGTATCTATTGTTGCGTTGCTTGATTGAGCATTTTGTACAGCGCTATCAGCAAGCTGCCTTGCAGCGTCGCGTTCGTCTTCTTGCGACTGAGCGCCAGCGCTTAAGTGTATAAACAATGATAAAAAAATTACCCAATAAAACCACACTCTCACGCTACGCTGCTCCTGCATTGTTTGGCTATTTTAGTTCTGTTTGATTATGTTCTGCTAAGACACCTCTTCAGGCTGAGGACGCCATAAACATTTGCCACCCGCTTTTTCGACAATATCCAAGCGGGCCTCATGCTGTGTTATTTCATCGGCGGAGGCTTTAATAACCTTTAATTTATTTGCGCTTCGGTTAATTCTACGAATTGCCGTGGAGTCTGCGTCGCTGCCCGAACTAGATGACAATTTTAGCTTAGTTTGCCCACCGGTCATCAACAGGTAAACATCTGCCAGGATTTCCGCATCCAGCAAAGCGCCGTGAAGGGTACGATGACTATTGTCTATACCATAACGCTTACACAAGGCATCGAGGTTGTTCTTTTGGCCTGGGTGCATTTGGCGAGCAAGAGTAAGTGTATCGAGAACTTCGCAAATTTGGTTAGTAATAACGCCTTTGGTAGACGCTTCCATGCCAAACTCGTGATCCATAAACCCAACGTC
The DNA here is from genome assembly GCF_037029575.1 of Alteromonas sp. CH_MED4-4. Taxonomy (NCBI): domain Bacteria; kingdom Pseudomonadati; phylum Pseudomonadota; class Gammaproteobacteria; order Alteromonadales; family Alteromonadaceae; genus Alteromonas; species Alteromonas sp. CH_MED4-4. The sequence continues at coordinate 6,392 of NZ_JAYMEU010000022.1, forward strand.
GAAAGGCGCGTTGTGAATGACTAACTGTGCCCCTTTGATAAAGCTCACAAACTCCTGAGCCACTTGAGAAAAGGTAGGCTTGTCGGCAAGAAATTCATTGGTTATACCGTGGACTTCAATTGCCTCTTGTTCAATGTGACGGCCAGGATTGATGTAAACGTGAAAGTGATTCCCAGTCAATCGGCGGTTAACAACTTCAACACACCCTATTTCGATAATGCGGTGGCCTTCTTTGGGGTCAATACCTGTGGTTTCAGTATCGAGAACAATTTGGCGCATGGAACCTCTACTATAATTACACTTTCATTTTTTGATAGTATATCAACCCCTTCGCAATCCGCTAAGGGAAAAGACAATATAAATTAAGCCAGTTAAATCAAAGGAAACGCTGTGGCTCAAAAGACCATTCATATATACACCGACGGCTCGTGCTTAGGCAACCCTGGACCGGGCGGGTACGGCGCTGTGTTAATTTATAAGCAACACAGAAAAGAGTTGAGCGACGGCTTTGCCCACACCACTAACAATCGCATGGAACTCTTAGCCCCTATCGAAGCACTTAATAGCCTAAACGAACCGTGCAACGTTAAATTAACTACCGACAGCCAGTACGTAAAAAACGGTATTAATCAGTGGATCCATAACTGGCGCAAGAACGGTTGGCGCACGGCAGATAAAAAACCCGTCAAGAACGCAGATTTGTGGAAGCGACTAGATGAAGCGGTAAAAAAGCATCAGGTAAACTGGCATTGGGTAAAAGGCCATTCGGGGCACCCTGAAAATGAGCGCTGTGACGACCTGGCCCGCAATGCGGCAGAAGCCAATCCAACGAAACCCGACGAAGGCTTCGTTGGCAATTAGATAAGCTTACTGCAAAGCTCATTTACCAAGAAAGAACCAACTTGCCCTGCGTATCGTTGTTTTCCAAACGCACGTGGGGTTCGCTGATATCTTCAATGCAATAGTGAGTATCGATATTTACCCTAAGCTCTTTAGTCTCAAAAGCGGGCAAGCATACGGTAGTAAAGTCACGAATTAGATCAGCTTTATAATCGTCGCTTCGATTTCTAAGTGTCGTGCCAATAATGGACGCCCTTTTACCTAACAGCATAGCCATATCGAGGTTATCAGCATATCTCCCTGCCAGCATCGCTAAGTAAACCACTTTTCCATCTTGCTTCAGTATTTTAAGGTTACGGTTGAGGTAGTCGCCACCTACCATATCAAGCACCATATCAACCCCTTCAGGCCAGACTTTTTTAAGCACATCATCAAACTGTTGCTGCTTATAATTGATAAGATGCTCTGCGCCATTGCTTTCACACAACGAAAGCTTATCTTGACTTGAAGCCGTTACCGCACTGTGTACGCCCCAATATCGACAAAGTTGCGTGGCAGCCAGCCCTACACCGCTTGCACCGCCATGAATTAACGCCCGTTCAGCCGGCTTTACATGCGCGATTGTGCGCAAACACTGAAATGCCGTAAGAAACACTTCGGCCAAACCCGCGGCTTCAAAAAACGGCATGCCTTTGGGAATGGGCATTAAATGGGCTGGATTAACGATCACTTCAGTGGCATAGCCGCCACCTGCAACCAAACCAAATACTTCGTCACCTTCTTTAAATGCAGTGACGTCACTGGCAACCTCTGACACCACGCCAGCTACCTCTAATCCAAGAATACCGCTCTCGCCTGGTGGAGGTGGGTAATTCCCCTGGCGTTGCAAGGTATCCGCACGATTCACCCCAAACGCTTTTACGTCAACTTTTACTTTCCCTGGTGCTAGCGACAGCCCTTCACATTCCTTTACAACAAGTTCGCTTGGGCCGCATCCTTTTTCAAAATCGACATATCGCATAATTTACATCCAATCCTAGTCTTAAATTTTAATCGTAATTTGGCTACGTACTTTTATATCAAACAGTTTGGGTTTGTTTTGTGTTTATACCAGTCCGGATAGAGCATTTTAACTCTCGCTGAGTGGGTAATTATCTATGCAGATTGGTATTATTAACACAGAACTTATGAAATTGCGTATAATCGCGACCATTCTCATAAGCGAGTAAAATCGCTTAACTCTGTTTCACATTTATTAAATTAGTACGAGAGCCTTCATGTCAGCACAGGTCATATTACAGCCATCCAGAGACAAATCACTTCGCCGCAAACACCCTTGGGTATTCGAAAGCGCTGTGGCTGAACTAAAGGGCCGCGCGCGAGTTGGCGATACGGTAGACGTATTTGACTCTGAAGGCGACTGGTTAGGGCGAGGCGCTTACTCTCCAAATTCAAAAATTCGCGTTCGTATGTGGACATTTAAAAAAGACGAAAGCATTGATAACGGATTTTTCCTACGCCGTTTAGAAACTGCACTAGCCCTTCGCAAACGCTTGTTTGACCCAAACAAAACCAACGCGTTTCGCTGGATAGCGTCTGAAAGTGATGGCCTTCCAGGGATCACTATAGACCTATACGACAACGTTGCAGTACTTCAGCTTTTGAGCGCGGGCGGCGAAAAACACAGAGATAAGATAGTGTGGGCAATTACTAAGCTAATGCCTAATGTACACATATACGAGCGAAGCGACGTGGATGTGCGCAAGAAAGAAGGCTTAGAGCCTGTAACTGGTGTACTGCATGGTGAACCACCTATGCAAGTTACAGTAAAAGAAAACGGCATCAACATAGTGGTTGATATCGAGAACGGCCATAAAACCGGTTTTTACCTTGATCAGCGAGACAGTCGCGCGGCGGCTGCGCACTACGCGAAAGATGCCGACGTACTCAACTGTTTTAGCTACACAGGTACGTTTTCTTGCTACGCACTTGCTGGCGGTGCTAAGTCAGTTACAAACGTTGATGTATCTCAGCCTGCTCTTGATTTGGCTAAGCACCATGTAGCCATCAATGGTTTAGACGAAAACAAAGCCAATTACGTAAACCAAGACGTGTTTAAGGCACTCAGGGAGTATCACGAGCAGGGCAAACAGTTTGATATGGTGATACTCGACCCGCCAAAGTTTGTCGACAGCAAGGCAACATTAAACCGTGCTGCCCGCGGCTATAAAGACATTAATATGTACGGCATACATGCTGTTAAATCTGGTGGGCTGCTGCTTACATTTAGCTGCTCTGGCCTTATGCCGGCAGATTTATTCCAGAAAGTTGTGGCAGACGCTGCACTTGATGCAGGTCGTACTATCAAAATTATCGCAAGGCTTAATCAAGCCTCAGATCATCCTATCATTGGCAGCTATCCAGAAGGCTATTACTTGAAAGGTCTAGTGTGTGAAGTCACCGACGACTAGCTATTAAAAAAGCGCCCTTGTTGATGTATAGGGCGCTTAACGAAATCAATTGAGCTAACATTACGTTGTGCGAAAAGCTTACGAAGGTAAATCCATTCCCCTAAGATGCAAAGGTTATCTCATTGTTAAAAAAGCGACTTGATAACTGTTGTGAACTGTCATCTGATTGTTCCTTAACAACACCCTCTTTTTCTTCAACTTTCTTCCACACCATCTCGTGAAAATAAAACGCCACGGTATTAATGGCTGGCTCAACCAACGCTACGGCACCGCCTACTACCACACTTCCTGTCAGTAAGTAGGCAACCGTAAAGACCACTGAAAAGTGCATCACTGCAAAGGTCATCGTCTTTTTCATAGTCATCGCTCTCTCAAAGTATTAAATCAGTTTGCTTTCGCATTAATGAGAATTATTAGCAATTAAGACTGAGAATTAAAATAGAAAAAACTGAACGGCCTATTCGGTTTAGTATATGAAAGCTGAAAGACTGTTTTCAAACCACAACGGGCTGGTCAACATAGGAGTGTAAAGAAAGAAGCAACACCGCGAGGACGTCATTGCTGTAGACCCTGACGCTTTGTGTTTTTTAGTTAGACACGAAAAGGCGAAGCTTTTACCCCGCCCTAAAACGTTAGATTAGACTATTTCATCTGAGAAATTTCGACGCCTATAATGCAGCTTGACTCGGATTCAGGTTCACAGCGCACAACAGTCGCTAATGCTGCCAAAGATGGGATTTGCGAACTAGATGACTCTATTGCAACACTCACTTGTGTACCCACCTCAATTGAGGGTTCATCGACTTCCAAAGACATACCTGTAGCACTGATATCTCTACACATTGCCTGCATGGTGCGGCTCGACTCATCATCAGTAATTTGCAACTGACAAGGCGAATTTACCATCATCCTGAAAAAATTTCGCTTATCGTCGTATCCCAACATGTCTACTTCTCCTGATTTTTAGCGTTACGCTGACGACTACATCTGATGTTATAGGGCGATGCCGGTAACTTGTCAATCGAACTGTATAATATTTATTCAACAATTATTAAAAGTGTACTTTGGTCTAATTTCGACTACCTTCCCACTTAAATCAACGACTCAGCCGTTTCTGCCCGCTGTTTTGTTTGCGATAACAAATATGTGCCCTCATGCCCTAGCCTAGCTCATTGATGCTACCTTACACCTAACGCCCTTTTTTAAAAGTCAGCGAGGTGCAAAGTGATACGCTTAGCCGAAATCGGGTAAGCCGTCCCAAGCTGCTGCGCAAACAACGAAACCCGTAATTCTTCTATCATCCAGCGCACATCATTAAGAGCTTGAGGTACTTTACCTTTGGGGTATTTGCTGCACGCCTTTTCCCATTCTTTAATCGACTTTTCTACCGTGACCTGATGCATTCTGTCTTTGTTGGGATCAATGGGGAGCTTCTCTAGCCGACGAGCTAAACCTTTAATGTAACGATTCCAATCATCTAATCTGCTCTCGCCAATTTCAGAAACAAAACCAGGAAAAACTAACGATGCCAAGTGGGCTTTACAGTCACCTAGGGCGTTTATCATCGTCAGCGGTACATTACCTTTCATTTGCTTTTGGCACTGGTGCGCAAGGGTAAGCCCCTGCTCCACTTGCGTGGCAATCTCTAACACCCTGTCATTAATGTTTGCACGAGCAATCTCTAAACAGGCTTCAAAATCGGCCTTGCTGCGAATGTCGGTGTTATTGGTTTTGCAGTAATCACTGACAATGGCATCGATACCCGCAAAAATACAATCATCAATTAGCGCTTTCACTTGGCCAAATGGATTGAAATACAAACCCAGTTTGGCTTTGTTAGGTAATTTGCTTTGCAAATAATTAAGCGGCGACGGCATCGCGTTTTTAATCAAGACATTCACGCCTTGCTTGTGCAGCACTTGGGCCTTATCCGCTTCTTCAATTAACGCAATATCTACCTTATCACCCTTTTGCACCAGAGCCGGGAACGCCTGAACTTCAAACCCGCCAACTTTCTGCACGAAGGTTTCCGGCAAACTTTCGAAATCCCATTGTTCGATGTTATTTCGCTCTAACTCGGGTGTTGCGGCTTTCTCAAAGGTTTGTTTCACCTGCCCTGCACACTGCTGTTTAAGCGCGTGAAGGTCGTCACCTTTAGCAATGTCATCACCGTTGTCGTTAACTACCGCGAAGTGCATTTTTAAATGCTTATCAAGCTGTTCTAAATTCCACTCTTCGCTTTCAATAATAACGCCCGTCATTTTGCGTAACTTATCGGTTACAGCTTCAAGCAGCGGCACTGGACGGTTGTTTTTATCCGTTTCACTGATATCTGCAAGGCATGCTTCAGCAAAGTTTGGCGCAGGCACAAAGTTACGACGCAAGCGTTTTGGCAAGGTTTTAATTAACCCCACAATAAGGTCGTGCCTTAGTCCCGGCACCAGCCAATCAAAACCTACGTTATCAACTTGATTAAGCACAGGCAGCGGGATGACAACAGTTACGCCATCGTCTTCAGCGTTAGGTTCGAAGTTATAGCGAAGCGGCAGCGTAATATTGCCTTGGCGCCATACATCAGGAAATGCGATTGCTACCGATTGCCCAGGCTGCTGACGATATACGTCTTCTTCTTTAAACGTTAAACTGTCGTTGCTTCCGTGTTGCTTAAACCATTTCTTAAACGCCGCATCATTATTGGCTTCAACCGGAATGCGCTTCGCGTAAAAGCTTACCAGTTCTTCATCATCGACTATCAAATCGCGACGACGGGTCTTTTGTTCAAACTCGTCAGCCTGCTCAAGCAGCGCCTGATTTTCCTGTAAGAAACTGTAATTGAGCTTAGTATTGCCCTCGACTAACGCTTCGCGGATAAATAGCTCGTGGCAAATTGGCGGGTCGATGAGGCTATAAACCTTCGCACGCTTCATTACTATGGGTAGCCCGAACAAGGTTACTTTTTCAAAGGCAATCACCGCACCGCGCTTTTTAGACCAATGTGGCTCTGAATAGCTTCTTTGCACAACATGCTCGGCCAAAGGCTCTACCCATGCTGGGTCAATTTTTGCCACAATACGAGCAAATAGCTTAGAGGTTTCTACAAGCTCAGCTGCCATTACCCATTTGGGCTGAGACTTTGATAGCCCTGAACCAGGGAAAATAAGAAAGCGCGAATTACGCGAACCCATATACTCGCGCTCTTTATCTTTAAAGCCCATGTGAGACAGCAAGCCGCTGGCGATGGCTTGGTGAATAGCCTGATAGTCGGCTTCTTGCTTTGAAATGCCAAAGCCCAGCTCAGCGATAGACTTTTTAAGTTGGCTAACAATGTCCTGCCACTCACGCATACGTAAATAGTTGATGAAATTTTGCTTACACCATTTGCGCAATTGGTTTTGACTCAGTGCGTTTTGCTGCTCTCTAAACGCCACCCACAAGTTGTAAAGACTGATAAAGTCAGAGTCTTTATCGTGATATTCACTGTGCTTCTCGTCTGCTTGCTGCCGTTTTTCCTGTGGGCGCTCGCGCGGATCCTGAATTGAAAGCCCCGCTGCAATCACCATTACTTCGCTAAGCGCATTAGTACGCTCGGCTTCAATCACCATACGCGCATAGCGAGGGTCGATAGGCAAACGTGCTACTTGACGACCTAATGGAGTAAGCTGCATCTTGCCGCTTTGCTTGGTTTTTCGGTTATCTTTGCCTTTCGCGATAGCTTGAATTTCTTCAAGTAAACGGAAACCGTCGTTGATATTGCGGTTATCAGGCGGCTGAACAAATGGAAAAGCAGCGATATCGCCTAACCCTAAAGCAAGCATTTGCAAAATAACCGACGCTAAGTTGGTTCGCAGGATCTCTGGGTCAGTAAATTCTGGGCGGCCTAGATAGTCATCTTCACTGTAAAGGCGAATACAAATACCGTCAGACACACGGCCGCATCGCCCTGCTCGCTGATTCGCTGACGCTTGAGAGATGGGCTCAATAGGTAAACGCTGCACTTTACTTCTGGCGCTGTAGCGTGAAATACGGGCGAAGCCCGGGTCAATGACGTATTTAATGCCGGGGACCGTAAGCGAGGTCTCTGCCACGTTGGTGGCAAGTACAATGCGTCTGCCGCTGTGAGACTGAAATATGCGGTTTTGCTCTGCCGCCGACAACCTCGCATACAGCGGAACAATTTCAGTGTTGCGATAATGCTGTTTGCTCAAGGCATCTTGCGTGTCGCGTATCTCGCGTTCACCACTTAGAAATACCAGAATGTCGCCCGGCGCTTCACGCATTAGCTCGTCGACAGCATTTATAATGGCGTCGCTTTGATCAATATCGTCATCATTGTCTTCTGGCGCGTGGTAGCGAATTTCTACCGGATAGGTACGTCCGCTCACTTCGATAATAGGCGCATTATTAAAATGCTTAGAGAATCGCTCTGGGTCGATAGTAGCTGATGTTATGATGAGTTTTAAATCAGGGCGCTTATCTAAAAGCTGACGCAAATAGCCTAACAAAAAGTCGATATTAAGGCTTCGCTCGTGGGCTTCATCGATGATGATAGTATCGTATTGATTTAAAAAGCGGTCTTGCTGCATTTCAGCTAGCAGCATACCGTCGGTCATAAGCTTAACGTAGCTTCGCTCGCTTACCTGATCGCTAAAGCGAATTTTAAAACCCACCTTTTCGCCAAGCGGCGTGTTGAGCTCTTCGGCTATACGGGTGGCTACACTTCGCGCCGCTAATCGTCTTGGCTGGGTGTGGGCTATCATGCCATTTACACCGCGACCTAACTCTAAGCATATCTTAGGTAGCTGCGTAGTTTTACCCGACCCAGTCTCACCCGCAACGATAACCACTTGGTTATTCGCAATCGCTTCTTTAATGTCTTCTTTTTTATCGCTAACCGGCAGCGGTGGGTATTCAACTTTGGGTAGGTTGTTCTTACGCCAATTACGCTTTTCTACCGATGCATCGATGTCGCCTTCAAGTTTTTCAAACTGCGCTTTTAAGCTTTCTTCGCTAACCGCGCTGTTACGTTTTGAAACTTTGGGATTAGCAGCTTTTTTCTCCGCGCCTTTTCCTTCAACACCAGATTTATCATTCACTTTTTGTGCAAGCTGTGTAATGCGGCGCTTCAAGCGAAATTTATCTGCGCTCAAACAATCATCTAGTTTGTTGTAAAGAGGTTTTATTGCAAGTGTTGAAGACAAAGTGACATCCTAAAGCGTGTTTCTAATCATCAATAAAATTCGGGCGGTGATCCTAGAAGATACCGCCCTAAAAAGCCAGCGTGTTAAGCGTTACGAGAATTTAAGCGCTTTGGGTTAATTCATCGTCTTGGGGCGTTTTAAAACGGGAAAACCGAACCAAATGGCCGCCACACCAAACACGAAAATCAGCATGGGATACCAGCAGTACGGTGTAATAGCTAACGGTGAAATACCTACTACGGCCGCGGCACTTAAAAGCTGTGCCCCGTAAGGGACTAAACCTTGGAAACTGCACGAAAAGATATCCAAAAGTGATGCGGTACGACGAGGGTCAACACCGTATTTTTCATTTAAGTCTTTAGCAATTGGACCAGCGGTAACAATCGCAATAGTGTTGTTCGCCGTTGTAACGTCTAAAAAGCTAACTAGGCCAGCAATACTGAACTCAGCGCCTTTCTTTGACGTGACTTTACGGGTTAAGCGCTCGATTAACCAGGTTATACCGCCGTTAGCGTGCATAAGCGCCACAATACCGCCTATGGTTATGGCAATCATAGCCAAGTCTTGCATCCAGCCCATCCCTTTTTGGATGCTCTGCATCATTGAAAGTGGCGTAAAGCTTCCTTGTAGCAAGCCTACTACGCAGGCACTGGCAATACCCACTGCAAGTACGCTAATGACGTTAAACCCTGTTAGCGCAAAAGCGATAATGCACAAGTAAGGCACTATGCGCCAAAAATCGTAGCTGCCGCCTTCAACAATACCAGAAGTATCAACATCTACCATAAGCAGCAACGCCATGGTGACAATGCACGCCGGCACAGCAACCATTAAGTTTGCCTTGAACTTGTCTTTTAGCTGAACGCCTTGGGTACGGGTTGCGGCAATGGTGGTGTCTGAAACAAACGAGAGGTTATCACCGAACATTGCGCCCCCCACCACAATACCAAGCGCCATTTCCACCGGCAGCCCTAAACTTGTGGCAAGACCTGCACCTATGGGCGAGAGCGCGGTAATGGTGCCCATGGACGTGCCCATTGAAAATGATATGAAACAGCAAATCAAAAACAGACCTGGCAATATAAGTGCAGAAGGCACAAATTGAAGTGCCATATTCACCGTGGCATCCCGAGCGCCAATATCTATAGTCACCGCATAAAACGCACCGGCTAACAGGAAAATAAGCACCAAAAGAATAATGTTTTTATCGCCACCGCCTTTGCAAAAGGTTTGTACTTTTTCAGAGAAGCTGACCTTTTTCCCTTTCGGGTTTAAACATAGCCCATAGCCAGCGCTGATAAAAAACGCAACCAAAATAGGCATCGCAGTGATGTCGTTTGTAGTAATGCCGGTTACCACAACAAGGATCACAAAAAGCAAAATAGGCGTTAAACCTAGCGGGTTAGGTGCAATAGAATTTGGTGCAATGTCTTTATTTTCGTGCACAGAAAACTCTCTTTTTGGGTTTTATTGCCTGCTAGCAACAGTTTAAAGGCTACGCGGAAAAGCCACCTGCCGGTTGCGAATGCGTAAGAAAAAGCTTCAACGAAACCATATTTTGACGGTCTTGAACGGTGAAAAGCTAAAGCTGCAAAGGATAAAAGGTTTTTAAAGCATTGAAAAGAAATTTACTTTCCAATAATTAACTCATCTGCACTGTGCCAGACGCTACGATGAGATTTCGAGTTATTACACGAGTGAAGCTACAACCATTAAGCCGTAGAACGCGACTGCCGCCTAGCTATTTTTCATAGCTGTGTTGCATAAATGTTTGGCATAATTGTGTGGCATAGCTCTGTTACGTAGAAATTTGGACAGGCGCTATCAGTCATTCACGTTAAATTCTAAGCTCGCTAGGGGTTTTACCTGTAAGCCGTTTTACCGTTCGTCGAAAGTTAGGTAAATCGTTAATGCCCATTGCATTGGCCGCCGTCTCGTTACTCACTTTGTGCACCGAAAGAAGTAAAAGTGCATGATTGCGCTGTACTTCCTCGCAGAGCGCGCGATAGCTAGTGCCGTACTCTTTTAGTTTCCGCTTTAGCGTAGCCACACTGACGTTTAAGGTTTCCGCTAGTTCAGGTAATCCGATATTTGCTGCCTGTGTGTTGGAGGATGCATAAACATAACGCCTCACAAAATCAGGCAAAGACAAGCGGTTTTGCAATTCAATAGAAGCCCCTTCTTTTGTTTGCGTTGCGCTGTTACTAACGACACCTTCCAGAGAAACATGTGATTCAGCAGAACAATCCGACTGAGCTGTTAGCTTCAAAGGTTGGCGTAATACGTCTTTCTCAATGCAAATACTGTTAAAAGCGCGATTAAACGATAACTTAAGCCCAAGGTGGGTTTCGTAATCAGCAATATTTCTTGGTCGACTCTCGGTAAAAGAGAAAGATAAACGAATTCGCTTATTCGCTATACTTTTCATAAGTGCAACAACGCTTGCGAATGCCATTTCAATGGAGAACTGAAGCTGTTTGCTGCTTATCCCTGTAAACTGAGGCACTAACATTATTTGGTCTGCGTTTTCAAAACGCTGAAACTGACAGAGCGGTAGGCTACACCACCGGTATGTTTGGCGTTGAGTCAGCTGTAAAAGTAGCTGCTCTACATTTTCACATGCTTTGAGCGCATCAAGTGGACTAGATAGCCACTGCGAGGCGAAAGCTCCCCCCAGCAAAAAACTAACGTCGCCGCCTCTCGCCTGGCTTTGAACATTCACTAACAGGGATGAGTATTGCTTTGTGCTTAGTAGTGATTGGTGTTGCAACGCATCTTCAAAAATACCTGTACCGCGCAAGAGCTTATTTTTATTCGCGCCACGAGAGAGCGCAACATTAAGTGCTGCCCTCACTAACCAATACCCAACTATAACTTTATCTTGGCTAGACATCACTACATGAGCACTACCAGCACTATCGATGACATCCATGTTAAGCATATCAGCATCGCTTTTTACAGAGACACCCATGCCAAGCGCTTTAGCATCATCTTTTAGAGAGACACCCACTCCAGAAAGACGAGTTGAATGACAGTACTCAGCACCTGCAATTGCAGCTTCGTCCTCAGAGTCTCGTAGTGCGTTTAGTCTTGGTAACATTAAATCCATAAGTTACTCGCTGCAGGCATCTTCATTCATCTTCACCGGTTACCCCTACCAATTACTTTCGCCAAATACACTGACCAAACCGGCCTAATTACGCTGCGCTACCATGGGCACGCTCAAGTTCTAAGAGCATGGTGTTAAGCACTGTCGCAAGGCGTTGATTAGGTAACAAAGTCACTTGAGTACTGCGAGCGGTAGTGTAAATGGCGTTTGCATTGAGGCTATGCCTAAAAGCAAGATGCTGAATACTTACTTTGATATCACTGAGAATAACGTCAGCCTGCATGGGCGAGACGTCTGGCATCAAAATAGCAAACCTATCACCGGCATAACGGCACGCTAAATCTTGCTGACGCAAATTCATGATAACCAATTGCGCAATATCGTGCAGATACCTATCGCCTTCTGTATACCCATGTTTTTGGTTGAACAAAGAGAAGTTATTGATATCGATAATGGCGATGACAGCTGACTTGCCAGACTGCTGTAATTTATTAATTTGTGTTTTCCAATACTCTGCGCGGTAAAGCTGAGTGATGGGATCGATAGCATCGTGATCGCGAAAGTCCCATTCTCTGCGTCGTAATTGCAAATTTAACGCGCGCTGCTCTAGATGCCACTGATACAGTGCCGCGGTCATTATTACCATACCCACAGCCGCAGGATAAGACTCAATCATGCTTAGCCAATAAGCCTCTTCGGGATAATGAAAAAACTCATCCAAGAAATCTAAACTGACTGAAAATAGAAAGAAGCCGAGTCCTACCGTGAGAAGGCTCGTTACTTTGCCGGGAGGACGGCTGGCAAGCGCAGCTAGCATCCACGCCAAAGTTAAAAAAGCAATGCTTCCCTCCCCCACAATATCGAGGCCTGATATCACGGTGCTTTCTTTTGCATTGCCAAAAATAAAAGCTAAACAAACCGCTAACGCCACTACGCAAAATGTAAATGCTAGCCAAAGCTTGTGATGCCTAAATTGTGTTGAATTTGTAAAGGTAAACATAGTGCTCTCTTTGGAAATCTCTTGAATTGGATACATCACGCGTTAGTCCGGCCACCGCCAGCGTTTATAACAAAACGAGAGTCTTGCCCAAATCTGATGAAACTGTCGAGGGTCAGTTTGGCTCAGCAATGTGACATCTTGATGGCAGCGAACTTTAGGAGCATAAAAAAAGACACACAAACCAAACAAAATCAGTAATTTAAGCAAGGGTCAATTTAGCTCAGCCAATTGCAAATAGGCGACAATTACCGATTGTGTACCGCTTGTTCCATCAAATCGTCATATAACTGTCATGCAGGATTCTTAGGGTACTCATTCACTTACTTAGCACTTATTCAAAACGCCTTTTTACTGCTTAATTAATTGGAAAATAAATGAAAATTAAAACCGCGTACTCTTCTCTAACACTTGCCTGCATAGCGGCAATGGGCCTTAGCGTCGCTATACCTGCTTCAGCTGCTGATGGCGTAATTATCGGTTCAGTAAAAGACGCCGCACAGACGCGCAGCTATACCGGTGCTCAAATTAAGCTTAAAGAATTAGGACTAGTTACTGAAGCAGGCACAGACGGTACATTTCGGTTTCCCTCTATTCCAGAGGGTACTTACACGCTAGAAATTTCTTATCTTGGTGAGGAAACGGTTACGCAAGCGATAAAAGTGACAGACAACGGCATTGCGCGCGCAGCCGTGGAGTTTGGCAGCGGCGATACCATCGATGAGATCTTGGTACGTGGTCAACGAAGCGGTCAGGCAAGTGCCATAAACCAGCAACGAACGTCAGATCGTATTTCATCTATTGTATCCGCAGATGCTATTGGACAATTTCCAGACCAAAATGCTGCTGAGTCGTTACAGCGTTTACCTGGCTTGTCGATTGAGCGAGATCAGGGTGAAGGTCGTTTCGTCGGCATACGCGGTATCGACCCCAACTTGAATAACGTAACCATTAACGGATTGAATATTCCCTCGCCTGAATCAGGCGTACGTTCAGTAGCCCTTGACGTTATTCCCTCTGAACTCATCCAAACGTTAGAGGTGTCTAAATCGGTAACGCCCGATATGGACGGAGACGCCATTGGTGGTTCAGTCGCGGTGAAAAGCGTGAGTGCGTTTGATAAGGCTCGAGATACCGCGAGCGTTACCGTGCAAGCCAGTCAAAATGATTTGCGCGATGAAACCAGTCCAAAGCTTTCTGGTACGTTTACCAAGAAGCTTTCCCCTAAATGGGGGGTGGCTGGAGCAGTTTCCTACTTTGACCGAGATTTTGGTTCAGACAATGTTGAAAGTAACGGTGACGATGAGCTTGAGCAACGTCACTACACGATCACTCGAGAACGTTTAGGCAGTGCGTTAAATATCGATTTTCGTCCTGACTTCAACAACCAATATTTTCTTCGCACACTTTACAGTGAGTTTTCTGACGACGAATACCGTCAAGGTAATATATTCACGTTCGATGGCGAAGACTCAGAAATAGAAAGAGAAAGTAAAGACCGCTTTGAAAGCCAGAGTATTTTTACTGTGGCGTTAGGTGGTGAACACCAATTAGATACCTGGAAAGCAAACTGGCAGCTCGGTTATGCAAAGTCTGATGAAGACGAGCCAGATGCACTGTATTACGTATTCAAAACTGAAAATGACAGTATTGACGCAGACTTAAATACTATGCGTCCAACCGTGTCACAAAACGCTGATGCCATGGACTTATCAACCTATGAGGTCGATGAGATCAGCTTTGAAGATAACTACACCAGAGATACCGAAACCAGTATTAAATTCGACGCCGCCCGCCCCATCAACCTTGGTGGCTATATCGGTGAGTTAAAAATTGGCTCGAAATACCGAAGCCGAGAAAAAGACCGCGACAGCAGCATCGCTATTTTTGATGGAGACTTCGACGACTTAGACGCTTCGCAATTCGGAGCTGCCAGTCCAGATTACTCTCTTGATAACTTTGGGCCTGGGCTTAATCGTAGTGAAATGCGTAACTACTTTAACGAAAACCGCGAGAGCTTGGAATTAGACAGCCTAAATTCTGAAGTAGAGTCCCGTGGCGCGACCTATGTGAATGAAGAGGATATTTTTGCCGCTTATATCATGGGCAGCGTAGATATAAATAAACTTCATTTGGTAGCAGGTGTTCGCTATGAACGTACTGACTTTTCTACATCGGGTATGCGAGTAGAGCTTGTAGAAAACGAAGAAACCGACGTGGAAGAAGTGGTAAATACGCGATGGGAAGCAGAGCGCGACTACGATCATTGGTTACCCAGTGTAAATGCCAGATACACTGTTTCCGACAAACTTCAGCTTCGCGCTGCCTACACCCACACTATTTCAAGACCAAAGTTTGAAGATGTAGCGGCATTTCAAATCATCGAGAGCAAAACAGAAGAAGATGATGGCGTATTTGTGACTGAACGAGAGGCGGAAGTTGGCAACCCTGACCTTCAACCTTACGAAGCACAAAACGTTGATTTGTCGATTGAATACTATCCAGGTGACATCGGTGTAATTTCAGCAGGGCTATTCTACAAGAATATCGATAACTTCGTTGTGTATGCTGATGTTGCAGATACAACCGGTTGGGAAGGTTTTGAAGAAGTCATACAGCCAATTAACGGCGACTCTGCCGATTTAACCGGCTTAGAACTTTCTTGGGTGAAAGCCTTTAACAATGGCTTTATTATTTCCGCCAATGCTACTTTTACCGATTCTGAAGCGACTACCTTCTTAGATGGCGAAAAATTTGAAACCCAGTTACCAAATCAATCAGACCGTATTGGCAATATCACCATTGGGTACGAAGCGAATGACTTCAGTGTACGTCTAGCCACCACCTATAAAAGCGACAATTTCGAAGAGATTGATGGTGACATGCTCAGATTTGAAGACGACCACGTACAGGTTGATTTCATGGCGCGCTACTACATCAACGACAGCATGCAGGTGTATTTCAACGGCATCAACTTAGGTGACGAACCTTTCTACAACTATTTCGATACGCGCAACCAAAACGCGCAGTACGAAGAATACGGCCGCACGTTCGAACTTGGCTTTACTTGGCAGCTTAACTAGGCAGGTATATCGAAAGTTAATTATCGGGTTTGAAGGCCGTAGGTAATTTGGCCTTCGAACCTGCTCTTAATAATCTGTAAGCCATGTTTTAGTCGATGCGCCATGCATGGTTTGATCTCAGTAAGTTTCAGGACAATAACAACAATGACCAATCAGCGTCACACCAAAACAGTTTTTAAAACCACATTTACCACAGCGGCACTTTCGAGCGCGTTTTTAACGTTGTTCAGTTGCGCAGCCTCTCACGATACTAATACCAGCGCAGATACCAGTGCGAATATCAAGTTAGCGCACAGCGAAAGCCAGCTAGTAAAAGCAGAAAGCCAAGACATCGCATTACCGCTAACAAAGCTAAAAAAGGGTTTAGGCCTGACTCTGCACTACCAAACGCACGCCGACCATTCTAACACCCAAAGCGCTTACAAAGACGCTTACAAAGACGCTTACAAAGACACCCATACTAACAACACTAGCAAGGACGCCCGCGCCAACAACAAACATAAAGTTTACGATGACACCCACGCTATCAACATTAATGTTAACGAACATAAGGGTATTTCACTAAGTAACTCTGAAGGAAAAAAACACTTCATTGCGGGACATTACACCTTAGCACGTGCCGAAGTTGTGGAATCTAATTCAAAACAATGGGTGTCTTTAGTAGTGTTCAATAACAACACCCAGTACATAGAGGTGTATCGCATTAACGCCGCGTCTCTTGAGGTTTACCAACCGCAAACCCAGTTGACCAAAGGTTCTGAAGCCATTTGTGCTACAACATCAAGCGCTGGCGAACTGCAAATTGTTAATATCGATGCGACAGGCACATTGAATCAGTATGAATTTTACAACGGGCGCTTTTTATCGCTTAGAGACTTTGCGATAGGTCCAGGCATTAAAAGTTGCGCGATAAATGCCAACACCGAAACGCTATACCTTGCTGACGAATTTGCCGGTGTGTGGCAATTAGATACCGATATTGAAAGTGAGCTAGCAAAAACCCTTATTTTTCACGATCAAGATGTGGCCATTGAAGGTGTAGCCACCCTATCTTCAACGACGGTAGATGGCGTGGATATCGCTGCCTGGGTAAGCCCGGATGCCAGCGGGGTATGGCTCAAAGCACCATGTCTTACGCAATTTGTCTCGCTAATAAATACGGCGAACGAAAGTAACTCAGCAGCTCGCCAGTTGAAAGCAACCAACAAGTCTACTTTTATTCAGCCTGAATTTGTTCACCTGTTGTTAAGTGAAGAAGGCACACACATTTCTTTTGTTGTTGACGATGACGAATCAGGCGACATGTTTACTGCCGAGCTTCCTTCAAAACTAAGCGCAGCTATACTTAATCGACAATGCAGTACCGATTTTAAAGCTACCTCGCTAAAAGAAAATTACATGGAGAAGGCGTATACAGATAACAGCGCGTCCCAACATGCAAACCTAACTATCAAGGTTAAACCCGATGTTGAAACTGACCCAGTGGAAAATCATGGCGACTCCGCTGACGACCCTGCCATATGGGTCAACTCGCACAGCGCTTCACAAAGCCGCATAATCGGCACCGACAAAAAAGGCGCATTAAATAGCTATGACTTAGCCGGCAAGCTAGTGCAAAGCCTTCCTGTTGGCAGAGTGAATAACGTTGATGTGGGATACAAGGTATCTGTGGCAGAAACCAAAGCTCGGCAAAGCGATACGCCACTTATCGATATCGCAGTGGCATCAAACCGGTCGAATAACAGTTTGTCTGTATTTGAAATAGATAAACGCGGTCATATGACTCAGCTTGGCCACATAAGCACTACACTCAATGATATATACGGCATATGTCTGTTTGTGTCAGGCGGAATAGCTCATGTATTTGCTAACGACACCAGTGGCCGCTTCGAACGATATAGCGTGTCTATCTCCCCAGACAAAGCTGTTGATGGACATTTAACACAGTCCTTTTCACTGCCCTCACAGCCAGAAGGATGTGTTGTGGATACTAAAACGAGCACGGCATACTTAGGTGAGGAAGGTGCTGGGATTTGGGCCTTGGATATTACTTCAAACAGCAATCAACCTCAGTTCATCGCAGAGATAGAAGCCCCGGTAGAAGCTGATATAGAAGGTTTGGCACTGTTTAATGTAGATGCACAAACTTACCTAATCGCATCGAGTCAGGGTAATAACAGCTATGCTATCTATCACGTACACAATGAGAACCCTGAAGTCTTGGAACTTATGGGGCTTGTTCGAATTACGGCAGATAAAGCCACGCAAATTGACGGCGTGTCGGAAACAGATGGGCTTGATGTAACCAACGCTAACTTGGGAGGAAGGTTCACCGAAGGGCTTTGGGTAGTACAAGATGGAAGAAACGTCATGCATAGCGAGACCCAAAACTTTAAGCTAGTTGCTGGTGCCTCACTTAAAGATGCGATCAGAAAATTAGCGAGCGCCAAGCGTGAACGCCACTCAGACATGTAACGGATAATTCGAAAAGTAAATAAAAAGAAGGCGTTAAGCAAGTTAACGCCTCCTTTCTGGTATATGATAAATGCATGGCGCCGCACTAGCTTCAAGCCGTTCTAACCCAGCGCCGCATCTTCATTCATTACGCTACCTGCAGCGCTAAACCCTACCAAGCTAAATAAAAGTGCGTTATCCCAAACAATGTCTAACCCGCGCGCTGGTATCCATCATTCAATTGAACATCAATAGCCCGTAGCACGGCCGTTCGATTAATTGAGCCTAACAGTACCCCATCATCATCAACAATGGGGTAAACTCTCGGCTTTTCCTTTAACAGTAATTGCGCTAATTCTATTACCGACATATAAGGTTTGATAGAAATTACAGGGGTTTTCATGATTTCCCCTACTCTACAAATTTGTTCGCGATAGTAGCTTGACGCGATCATTTGAGCGATACAGTCTTGCTCAGACAAAAAGCCCACCACTCTACCTTTGCTATCGAGTACCGGACCACCACTCTGCCCACTGGCTAACAGCACTTCGACGGCCTGCGCAACGGGCATATCGACATTAAGCTTCACTGGGTGAGTATTCATATAATCACTGACTTGCAACGATTCCATTTTCAATTCTCCAGCCGTGGCGCCTAATGTGACCGATACTGCGACTTAATTGGCGTTACGGCACTTCAATTATTTTTAACCACATGTGAAAGCAATTTTCCCCCACACTTTAAGATTAGACGTTTCGTTGCATACAAGCCAGCACATTTAACATTAAAATAACAAATAGTTTTTTCAGTGATCAGTCTTTGTAAATTGCCACTTTCACTTTACCATTTATGTCAACGCTAGCGCGGTACATACCCGCAGAATTGAACGGCATAGCGACGTTACCTTTAGCGTCAATAGCAATCACACCGCCATCGCCACCGGCTTTAACTAGTACGTCGTTAACTACAGTGTTCGCAGCGTCGTTTAACGTTAAACCCTGGTACTTCATTCGCGCACAAATATCTGCTGCCACGTTGTATCGAATAAAATATTCACCATGTCCTGTAGCCGATACCGCGCAGCTTTCATTGTCGGCATAGGTACCCGCTCCAATAACAGGCGAGTCTCCAATACGTCCATACCGTTTAGCCGTCATTCCGCCAGTGGATGTTCCCGCGACAATATTGCCCTCTTGGTCCAATACTACGGCTCCAACAGTGCCAAAGCGCTCATTGCCTTGCTGCGAACCGTAACCACTCGAGACTTGCTGCATACGTGCTTTCGCTTTATCTAAAGCCTGCTTGCGAAACTCGGTATCAAAAACGGTGTTGTCTACCTGTTCAAGGCCGTTTTCTTTTGCGTAATCTTCAGCGCCTCTCCCAGAAAGCATAACGTGTGGAGATTCATTCATTACCAATAACGCAGCCTCTATTGGGCTTCTTATTGTTTTCACCCCCGCAACAGCACCTGCATTTTTACTGCCGCCGTGCATTATCGACGCATCAAGCTCGTGCTCACCGTCGAAGGTATATACCGCACCGATGCCAGCATTAAATAACGGCGAGCTTTCAAGAATTTTGATGGTTTCTACTACCGCCACTTCACCTTTTTCGCCTTTCTGCAACAAGGCGTAGCCATGCTGCACCGCTTGGGTTAATACTCTTTTGTAGTCCGCTTCTTTTTCTGGCGTCATCGATGATTTTAAAATGGTTCCTGCACCGCCATGAATAGCGATAGCTACGGGTGTTTTTCCTAATTGTTTGGAATCATCCGCTAATGCTGGAACACTCGTAATGGCAAACGATGCAGCAAGCGCGCCTATTGCATACAGTGCATGTCGAACTTTATTCGGCTGGCGAAAAATACGAGATGGGTTCAAAAGCTTTACTCCTAATAGCTACGTTTTACGTGCGCGCATAATCTGTGAGATGGTTTGAGTACAGATTTCTAGAATCAATTCAACGCGCTCTGTTGATGCGATTTTTACGCGACCTTAGACGTAAGATGACACAATTAGCTTAGGTAGGCTAGGCTACCTCGAGGATCTCTAAGAAAGTATTAAGATCATCGGTGATGGAAGGGAGTAGCGCTTCAGCGTCTTCCCACTTTTTCGCCTTTGACAATTCCCATAAGCTCTCAAAGTCTCGTTGTAACTGTACGGCACCAATATCTGCAGACATACCTTTGAGCTTCAATGAAAGTACCTGAACCTTTTCGAAGTCTCGACTATCAACAGCCTGCTGCAGTAATTTAAGCTTGTCAGGCGCGCTTCTGGAATACAGGTCGCAGACACGAGAAAATAGCGCTTTATCGCCCATTATCCGAGCAATGGCATCGTCTTTTTCCCAACATCCATCAAGCCCCTCTGAATTGTTTTCATCAGCTTGAGTTTGATTGACGTTATCAATTTCAGCCTCCTTCTCCGAGCCCTCGCGAGCGGCGATATCATTAGCTATTTTCGCGTTTTTTATCGTGGGGGCTATTTCTACTTCAGACTCTTTACTTGACTGAGCCTCTGTTCTTGAATGCGATAGCGTGTCGCAGTCCATTTCTTTTGAGATGGCACTCAACAAACTGTCAACCAGTGGGGGTTCGCTGGCAGTGATTCCGGTACCTGACCTCGTATCAGTATCGTTAAGCTCTGCACTTGCTAATGCCGTTATTTGATGCACTAACCATTGTTTCACTTTAGGAATAAGTACATCGGCCATGACAGGCTTTGTCGCAAAGTCGTCCATACCTGCCTCTAAACATTTCTCTTTTTCGCCGAGCATGGCATTGGCTGTCATGGCAATTATAGGTACATCTTTGTGCATCGCTCCTGCCTTACCTTCTCGTATGGCTCGGGTAGCGTCATAACCATTCATATTAGGCATCTGACAATCCATCAATATGCTGTGAATTCTGCGGCCTTTGCTTTCACATTTCGTCAAGAACGCCACAACTTCCTCACCATCGCTGCAGGTAAACAATTTAACAGGTAAACTTTCCAGCACTCCCTTCGCCACCTCGCGATTGATCATATTGTCATCAACTATCAATAAGTTGGCATTCTCAATAGACAATTGCTGCTCAGTATCGTCTGCTGCCTCTTCACCGTCTGAGATGTCCTCAGCTTTCCCTTTACCCGATGAGATATCTGACTGGTTTAATGTATATCCCGACAGCGCAGCGTCTAACCCTTGCTGGACAATTGCAAAACTCGACCTGAATAATGGCTTTGGCAAGTAAAGCGGCACAAGGTGATTGAAGTGGAAAGGTGTTCCTTCTAGTTTTTGAAGAATATAAACCACAGGTAACGAACCAGCGTCTTTAGTGGCAGCTTGTGCCTGCCATATATCATCTAGCTCACGAATGAGTGAACTGGCCTCATCCACAATAATGGCATTAAATTGCGTCCAAGGTACTGTTCCTAACTCAGAATGCTTACCTATTACTTGCGGCTCTGCACCGACGTGTAAGGCTAAACAACAGATGTTTTCCTCTAAAGGTGGATAACTTGCAGAAACACCGATTGTGATTCCGTTAAGCAGCATACTTTCGTTTTCCACCGCCATTTTATGCTCGAACGCGCTGTCGTAAGTTGTTTCAGGAAGTGTAACGAAAAATGAGAAGGTGCTGCCAATGTCAACTTCAGAGTTGAACGTAATGTCTCCTCCCATAAGCTGGCTCAATTGCTTGCAGATAGACAAGCCAAGTCCGGTACCTCCGTATTGGGTAGCAACAGATGCATCAGCCTGCGTAAACGCGGTAAACAGTTTGGGCTGATTTTCTTGTGCTATCCCTACGCCCGTGTCACATACGCTGAAATGAAGTTGTTGTGTCCCCGCATCTACATCACTTAACGATGCTTGTAGCTTTATATGCCCTTCTTCAGTGAATTTAATAGCATTGTTCAATAAATTACTAAGAATTTGGTTGATTCTGTGTGGATCTGAGTTTATTTCCACGGGGGGAAGACCTGTTGTGTCAACAAGAAGCTGTAGTCCTTTAGAAGCTGCTTTAACGGTAAAGACCTTGGCGATAGACTCGATAAGTGCAAGCGGGTCAAAATACTGATTACTAATATCAAGCTTGCCCGCTTCAATTTTAGACAAGTCGAGAACGTCGTTAATCAGCACGCTGAGATTGTTGCAGCTAATTTCCATCATGGAAACAAGCTGTTCAGCTTTCTCATTAAGGGGCTGACGCTTAAGTAGCGCCAACGAGCCAACTACCCCGTTTAACGGTGTTCTCATTTCATGGCTAATATTGGAAATAAAAGAGCTTTTAACACTGCTCGCTTTTCGCGCCTCTTGCGTCGCTTCAACAAGTTCTTTCGTCCTGCTTACCACTTTTTCTTCAAGCTTCAGGTTTACCCTTTCTATCGCGTCTTTTGCCTTTCGTTCGTCGGTCACATCTCTAATTACAACAGCAACGCCTGAAAACTGTGACTGTTCACCCCAAATGGTAGATGCGGTTATAAGTAGCGTGTGCTCTTCTTTTTCGTCATCGGTGTAAGGGGTTGTAAAGGTACTTTGCTTTCCGCCTTTGGTGAGAACCGATTCAAGCCCTAATAGAGAAAGCTCCTCAAATGACGAATAGTGATGATTTAAAATAAGCTGGCTTGGGATCCCAAAAAGTGACTCGGCTGCCATATTCCAACTTTTCACCACGCCAGCAGAATCTACGCTAAAAATCGCATCTTTAGATATAGCGATAATAGCAACGGACTCACCGCGCACCTTAGCCAGCTCAATGTTTTTACTGTTACTTCGGTGTACGAAGAGTAAAACGCTTACAAAAATTAGCGTAACTACCCCAATTACACTGTAAACGCTAATCCTCTTCTCATTGATAAGGGCTGCCACTTCTGACTGAGACAATGCCGTATGAAGAAAAAACGGAGCGGTTTGCTGATTTCCGTTTATCGTAAAAGCACGAGTGACCGTATACAAAGATGAGTTTGTCTGTGCGGTCTGTTTAATTTTAGCCCTGCCTATTTTCGAAGGGCTTTCGAACTCGCTCGCCCAATTCACCATAGGATTTAAATCTCTGGAGAAGGACTTATCACTGTCTGGATGACTGACAAAAAAGCCTTCACTGTCGGTAACAAATAGTAATTGATTGCCGACAAGCGTTTGTTCCATTTGCGACAGTAGAAACTGGGCGTTTACATTCATGATTATAAAACCATAACGCTCACCAGAGCTGCTGAAGATTGGAAGAGAAAGGCGAATAACGCTTTTATAAGGAAACTCGAGATTCCCATATTCACGATTCAAATTGATATCTGAAATATAAAACTCGCCCTTATTGCGCTTAACACTCTCTATGAAGTAACTTCTCGCTGCTTTAGGTTGTAAATCGTTGTCCTTAACTACTAAAACACTTCCCCCGTTTCTTTCCACCCGAATAAACTCACTTCCATCCTCATTGGCTTGAATGATCCTTAATTGGTCGACTTCTTCGTTATTTTCGATAAAAGCAACGAAAATCGTTTCTAGTCGCTGCTTCCACTGTTCCAACGTCGTACCGTCTTTGGGGTCTAGATTTTCATTTTCAGTCGCGCGGACGATGCCGCTTATAGGTGGTGTCTGATGTAGAAAGTTAAGCGCATTGATATACTTTCTCACCTGAGAGTTTGCAGCATTTTCAGCACTGGCGGCACTCTCTTCTAATGCCGTGAAAGTTTGAGATTCAGCCGTCGCTTTGATATTACTTTCGAACAAACCAACAACAAGTACAACAAGCACTGTTGCAAGTACTAACGCTAAGCCTAAAGTACTCTTAGCTTCACTGATGGATGAACTGGATTTAAGGAACGACAAACAGGCAATATCCGTATAAATTTTGATAACTTAAAGCTAGTCATCATTTTGTTAATGCGCAAGTTTCGCGTGATACATCAAAACGCAAAATACTCAAAAAAAGACAATGATTAACGCGTTTTTTTAGGTCTTGCCGATGGCGAACAAGTAAATCACTGTTCATATTAACGCCAGCATTTGGTATTCAATTTCTCGCGGTGTACACTGCCATCAATATTTCTCTAACATCGCAATAGTGGTTATGCACGCACCTACATTTTTGTGGCACGATTTTGAAACCTTTGGCACCAGCCCACAAAAAGATCTCCCCTGCCAATTCGCTGCAGTAAGAACTGATATGGATTTAAATGTGATTGGTAAACCCATAAATATCATGAGCGCCATTGCGAATGATTATTTACCACATCCAGAAGCGTGTTTGGTGACCGGCATAACACCGCAGCAAACCATTCGCGACGGTTCTAACGAAGCTGACTTCGCCGCGCGAATTTATCAGGAAATGTCGACGCCAAATACCTGTAGTGTGGGCTTTAATAGTATCCGATTCGACGATGAAGTTTCCCGCTACCTGTTTTATAGAAACTTTTACGACCCATATTCACGTGAATGGCGAAATGGCAATAGCCGTTGGGATATAATCGATTTAGCGCGAGCGTGCTATGCGCTGAGACCCGATGGTATTAATTGGCCACGCCGAGAAGATGGTGCACCAAGCTTTAAACTTGAGGCGTTAACTGCAGCTAATAATATTGGCCACGAAAACGCTCACGATGCTTTGAGTGACGTCTACGCCACAATAGCCCTTGCTAAACTGATAAAAGAAAAGCAGCCTCGCCTTTTCGATTATGCGCTGTCGTTACGCAGTAAACAAACAGTTATGCAGCAAATTGATCTCACTAAACCATCGGTATTGCTTCATATCTCGTCTAAACTCCCTGCCTCTCAAGGCTGTTGCACTTGGGTTATGCCTGTGGCTAAGCACCCAACCAACAACAATGCATTTATCGCTATTGATTTATCGCATGACATTGACAGTTTAGTGAATGACACACCAGAAGAGATTAGACAGGCGCTTTATGCCCCGTCAGATACATTTGACGATGCGTTAGAAAGACCAGGGCTTAAGCTCATTCACGTCAACCGCTCGCCATTTATTACCACAGCTAAAGCAATGACAGAAGACAATGCCGCACGACTAGGACTGGATCGCGAGCGCTGCTTAGACAATTACAAAGTACTTGCCAGTATGCCCGAACTGGCCACTAAAATCGTAGATGTCTATGATGACGACATTCAAAGTGGTGAACTGGATATAGATCACGCGCTATATAGTGGTGGGTTTCTTAATGACGAAGACAGAAGGTGGTGTGAGCGTGTAATTGAAGCACAGCCCGATGATTTAGCCACTCTGAGTGAAAAAACACAGCACGAAGGGCTCAGAAAGCAGCTATTTCGATACCGCGCTAGAAATTATCCTAATACACTGACTGCAGATGAAATGACCAGGTGGCAGCATCATCGCCAAGCTCGCTTGACTGATTCAGCTTTTCACGGCTCAATCACATTAGAAAACTATATGATGCGGTTGGAATCACTGGCGCATGAACACAGCGACAATCCTGAGAAGCAGGCCATTTTACGCGCACTTTACCAATATGCCGAAAACCTTTGACGGGCGTTTTAGAACGCCTTAAATTAGTAAATGAAAAAAATAGACAGGCCGAGAACAAGTCAACGTCAAGTAATCGATAGATGCCGCCGATAAAAAGAATACACGTGCGCAAGGGAATAAAGAAGTTATGAATGGCGTAACAATAAGCTTCGACAAATCAAGAACCTACATTAACTTACAGTTAAATCCTTCTGATTTCACGTCAGAAGTTGATAGTAGGGAAATAAGAAAGCAACTAGAGAGCGGAGAAACTAAGCGACTGTATGTTTCTGAAAAAGCGTTAAAGTCGGCCTGTGATACAGCTAATCATTATTTCAAGACGGGTGATAGCACTGTCGTTCAGGAACGCATTGGCGAGCGCAAAAATGCTGAAATTGAATTTCGCATTCCCGAGGATGGGATGCAGGCGAACCTTGTGCTGACCACACCCTATGGCGGTAAACTTCCCTCATTAAGTACCGTTAAATCTCTAGCAGTAAAAAACAGAATCATTCGTGGCTTAAGCACCAAAACCATTGAATCTATGCTTACCCAAGCAAGGCAGTCTCCTCCAGGCACAGTACTAGAACAAATTGTCGCGAAGGGCCTACCAGCTAGAAATGGCAAAAACTCAAAGTTTATTCCCCTGGTACCAAACGCACTTGAAAGGGTGTTAAAACCCCAGACGGGTGATGGCGAGCGCGTGGACATGCGTAATTTAGGCGAAGTAATTTGCGTTAAAGTGAACACGCCTGTGCTGAGAAGAACCGAGCCAACTCAGGGCCGTTCTGGCTTCGATATCAAAGGGAATAAAATTCCAGCCGTTGCGGGCGAATGGGTTAACTTTAAAATGGGCAGCGGCACCGTGGTGTCCGACAGCGACGCCAATTTATTAATGTCTGCAATTTCTGGTATGCCGAAATACCGAGACCAGATAATGAACATTGACGATACCTTCATTTGTAGCGGCGTGAACGTTGGCTCTGGGCACGTGAATTACGAAGGTGCAGTATTGGTAAACGGCGATGTTACAGAGAAAATGCAAATCAAGGCCGCTGGAGATGTAACCATTAACGGCTTTGTGGAGTCGGCGTATATCGAGTCTGGCGGCGACATCATCATTACCGAAGGCGCGATGGGTAAAGTTAACGATACTCAAGGTGAATTCCAATGCCAACTAGTCGCAGCCGGCAGTATCCACGTTCAACACGGTCAAGGCATTGATATTCAATGTAGCGGTAATATTACTGTTGGTCGTCAGTTGGCGTATAGCCGCCTGCGTTGCGGCGGCGCAGTCATAGTTGGACAAATTGATAAGCCCATGGGAAATCTATTTGCTTGTGACATTATCAGCCAAGATCGCGTTGAAGCTGGCACTTTAGGCGCTGTATCTGGCAGTACGTTGAAAGTTGATTTTAGCCCAGGCTTTAACCAATTGTTAGAGCGCAAAGACTCTTTAGATGAATTGTTGAAGCAAATTCGCGAAAACAATCTAAAACACAAAGAAAAGATTAACCTTATTCAAGGTAAGAAAGTGCCTAAAGAGCTTCAACGTAAAGTAGCTGAAGCGTTAGAGCTTTTTAACAATGAGAGCGCATTGCTGGAGTGGCTTGAAAACAAAGCCAACGACGTCAAAGCAGCAAAAGAAAACTACCAGTCAGATATAAAACTTATCGCAAACAAACGTCTTTATCCCGGAGTATCGGCGAAGCTTAATAACCGTAACTGGCGTTCTGAGCGAGAATACGACAGGGCGCAAATTCGTTACGATTCGCACCAATGGCACTACGACCCTTTAATTTGACCTAACTAGTTCACTGAAGTTACTGTGCTACAGTTACGTTGCCATACCCTTGGCGCTTTGACTGGTACAGTGCCTTCATGGTGCGTTCAAACCACTCTGTGAATTCCTCAGACTCCCTGAGCTCAGATAAACCCATGGCCGTTTTAAAGCTCTCGACAAGCGAGTGATGGGTAGAAATGCAGTCTAACAATCTGTCTGCAAGATTTTTAGCTGCGTTTAACTCGGTTTGAGGGCACAAGATAATAAACTGTTCACCGCTAAAACGCGAAACAACATCGACTTCTCGAACGGTATTTAGACAATTCGTTGCCACGGCTTTTAGCGCCTCTTCTTTAGCCGAGGGCTCAATTGAATCTCTGTCATCGCTTACAGGGGTTAGTTCGATAACAATTAACGAAGCCGTAGTGTGAAATCGATGGAAACGTGAGATTTCTTCTTCCGCTCGCTGGATCATATGATTGCGGTTATATAGCCCCGTTACCGTGTCGTGAGCAGACAAAAAAGCAAGGGTCTTGTTCTTTTCTAACAAGGTTGCTTGTAACGCACCTATTTCCTCGTTTTTCTGGT
Organism: Alteromonas sp. CH_MED4-4; assembly: GCF_037029575.1. NCBI lineage: Bacteria > Pseudomonadati > Pseudomonadota > Gammaproteobacteria > Alteromonadales > Alteromonadaceae > Alteromonas > Alteromonas sp. CH_MED4-4. The sequence goes on from NZ_JAYMEU010000022.1 coordinate 34,377, forward strand.
TAATAATACGCTTGTAGCCGCTAACGTTTCTATTTCTAAAAATAAAAAGCAAGAAAACTAAAATGACAATTGCGGTGCTCAAAACCATAACGACATAGTTACGACTATAGCGAACTTGGACATTATTCCACTGCTTATAAATTTCTACCTTTCGCGTTTCTGGAATACGCTCAATGGCAAAGTTAAGCTTGTCCACCAGGTGGCCATAGGTTTTGTTCACACCAAAAGCTAATGAGTCGAAGGGCTCGGCGTAACCAACAATATTGAGGTCTTTCAGCTTCAAATTATTGATGTGCATATTCACGCTCATTAATGAGCCCACCATTACATCAAACTCATCATTCGCCAGCTGCTTTAGCCCTTCTTCTTCAGACGGAATAAGCTTTAAACGTAACCCCGGATAGTGTCGTGAAATATATTCAACTTGGCGATAACCCTGAACAATCCCTACTACTCGATTTCCCACTCCAGCGTAGCCTTGTATCATTGGCATTCCAGACTTAGCCACCAGCACATTGGGCGCTTCAAAATACGGCACACTAAAGTCGAGGAACTGCTTTCGATAGTCGGAAGTATTTAGCATGGGGATAACTTGGCACTTCCCCTGCTGAACGTACTCTAGGCTCTGTTGCCAGCTCTCAGTGGGCACTAGGGTAAACGTTAACTCAGATATTTCAGCAATAAGCTGCATATATTGGGCAGAAATCCCCACATGGATGCCGTTTCTGATTGCTTCGTAAGGCGCCCAGTTAGGATCTATACAGTACGTTACATTATTAGATTGTTCAGATGCCGCCTTTTGACCAGCTTCTGCTTGTAGGAGCGCGCTAAAACAACTCGCTCCTACAAACAACATGGTACAAAGCAGATATTTTCTTATTTTTTTCAACTGCACACCCAAAACATGTGAAGATATCGATGACAACCGCGAAGTATTAAGCGTAAATTCAAAAATTGCAATTATTTAGCTGATAATCTCGCTTTTCAGCTAGGTAACGCTCTGTCTTTGCTGAAACTCATCGTTTTCATAGCGCTTTTCATTCATAATTTCGGTAAGGCTTGCCACCGCTTTTTCAATATCGACGAAGCTTAAATACAGTGGCGCAAAACCTATTCGCAGAATATTTGGTGCACGGAAATCTGCAATCACCCCCTCAGCGATCCAAGCTTGGCAAATGGCGTAAGCGTGGTCGTGCGCGAAAGCAAGCTGACTACCTCGATTATCGATGCTGGGGCTTACAATGGAAAACTTGTCCAGAAGGCCTGCGCGCTTGGCTTCAGCGATGAAAAATGCCTGTAGCTTTTTGGATTTTTCATCAATAGCTTTAAGTGATACATCTTCAAATACGTCTAATGCCGCATCTAAAATGCTCATTCCAACAATTCCTGGCGTACCGCACAAGTTTTGCTTCACGGAATTGTCGCCAGCGTAATCAGGAGAAAATGAGAAAGGCGAGCTGTGCCCCATCCAACCAGACAAAGGTTGTTGATACTGTGCTTGATGTCGTTTAGCGACATAGATAAACGCTGGCGCACCAGGGCCGCCATTTAGATATTTGTAGGTACAGCCGACTGCAAAGTCCACATTACATGCGTCTAAGCTGACAGGAAATGCTCCAGCACTGTGCGCTAAATCCCACAAAGTTAAAATGCCCTTTTGGTGGGCTTGCTCGGTAATGATTTGCATATCGAGTTTATTGCCACTTCTGAAATTTACCTGTGTCAGCATCAGTACGGCAATATCGTCAGTTAGCTGCGACCCAATGCATGCTTCGTCAACATAGCGAATACTGTAATCGCTGCCGAGTAAGTCAAGCAGGCCTTGCACCATGTATATGTCGGTAGGAAAATTATCGCGGGTAGTCGCTATTACCTTGCGACTTGGGTGCATTTTTAACGCCGCACTTAATACTTTAAACAGATTAATAGAAATGGAGTCACAACAAATAACTTGGCCACTTTTAGCGCCAATCAGGCCGCCAATCTTATCACCCACTATTTGAGGTAGATGGATCCACTGATGCTTGTTCCAGCTTGTAATGAGCCCCTTTCCCCACTGTTCATTGACAACTTCGTCAGCTCGCTGTTTCGCTGCCTTAGGCAGAGGCCCTAGCGAATTGCCGTCTAAATAGACCGTATTAGCGGGAAGCGAAAATGCCTGCGCCTTGTCACGGAGTGGATCTTTAATATCAAGTTGTTCAGCTGAAAAAACCTTATTCATCATGTTCACTAATAACCTCAAGTAAAGCATCAAAGGATGTTGATTCAGGGTGAAGCCAATCGAAATGGCCACCATTTTTAATTATTTTTTGGTTGGTTCCAGATAATACAGCGTGGCGCGCTGGCACAATACTATCAGCATCGCCTTGGAGTAGTGTAATTGGCAAACTGCCATGGGTTGGCCGTGGTGTAGCCCTTTGATATGCGGTTGGAACATCTTCAGGCGTTCCATTCATGAATTTCGCTGTAGCCGACTGGCAGCTGTTATGGCCCTTGGCATAGGACTGGATGTCCGTAATTGCCGCTAACCCGATAATCCGTTTTATGTCTGCGCGCGATAAGTTCAAGGATGACGAAGAAAGGCGTTGCGCAGCAAGCAAAGCTAAGTGCCCACCAGCAGAATGCCCCGCAATGTAAATGTTAGTGTAGCGCCCTTCGTTCTCTATTCGTTTTAAGGCTGTACTTATTGCTTGTGTCACGTCGTCTAAACTACCGGGCCAGCCACCACCTTCATCACCTACGCGCCGATACTCTGTTACGTAGACACCCATCCCAAGCTCTGCTAAAGCATGGTACATCCCTTTCGCGTGTTCGTAACCGTAGGCATTAAGCCAACACCCACCGTGAATAAATATTAACGCTTTATCAGCGTACATTTCGTTCGTAGACGAACGTCCATGCCAAGTATAAATAGTTTGTAGTAGGTCATCGCCGTAGCTGAATTGTTCATCAGCTTCGCTTGTTGGCAAGACACCCAACGCTGAATAAGGTACCTGGCTTATTTTCTTGGGGTAGATAGCTGACGATTCACTGTTGGCATGGGTGTTATCCGAAGTCTTTTTTTCTTCGTTAGTGTGGGTGTCTTCCGAAACAGCGTCGTCAGAACCATCAACGGTTGATTGAATTTCGTGAAGCGCAGACAGAGTTAAGTCATCGTGGTTGTCTTCATTACTCGATAAAGAACGTGATTCCTCGTAGTGAGTGCCATTGTTACCGTGGGTGTCTGCGTAAGTCGAGTTTACTGAAAACGATGAGTCAGCTTGGACTTTCGCAACAAGCGTTAAAGTGGATAGCGCAACCGCAAGGGTTATAGAATTGATAACGTAAGTCACTGTCTTCATGCTTTTGTATTTTTCTTTATATTGAACCACAGAGCGAAATCAATGTGATTAGGCTCCGTGATTAAATATTTTACATATTTGCCATCTATAGCTATAGCGGCTTAGAGCATTTCAACGGCAAGCGCTACACCCTCACCACCACCAATACATAAAGATGCGATACCTTTGCGACCACCGCGTTGCTTTAGCGCGTGAAGTAGTGTTACCAAAATGCGTGCACCAGAGGCTCCAATTGGGTGACCCAATGCACAAGCGCCGCCTTTTACGTTTACTTTACTTTCATCTAGTCCAAGCTTCTTGACAGCCAACATGGTTACCATGGCGAAGGCTTCGTTAATTTCGAAAAGATCGACTTCTTCTTTCGTCCAACCTGCTTTATCCAGCACTTTTTCCATAGCGCCAACAGGCGCAACGGTGAAGTTTTCAGGTTCAATAGAATTTGTAGCGTGAGCAACCACGCGCGCAAGCGGTGCTAGACCAAGTTCATTTGCTTTGCTTTCGCTCATTACAACCAGTGCCGCTGCACCATCAGAGATTGAGCTTGAGTTAGCAGCCGTGACTGTACCGTCTTTTTTGAAAGCCGGTCTTAGTGTTGGAATTTTTTCTGGGCGAGCGGAACCTGGGCCTTCATCGGTATCAACAACGGTATCGCCCTTACGAGAAGAGACTGTCACGGGTACTATTTCATCGACGAAAGTTCCGCTGTTTATTGCTTCATGTGCCTTGGAAAGCGAGCTTAGAGCAAACTCATCCATTTCACCGCGAGAAATATTTTCTTCATCAGCAGTATCCTGTGCGAAGCAGCCCATTGCTTTGCCGTCATAGGCATTTTCCAGACCGTCTAACATCATATGATCAAGTACTTGACCATGACCCATACGATATCCCGTTCTAGCTTTAGGCAACATATATGGCGCATTACTCATGCTTTCCATCCCGCCTGCCACGACTGCTGTCGCACTGCCTGCTTTAATTAAGTCGTGGGCCATCATTACCGCTTTTAAGCCCGACCCGCATACTTTGTTGATAGTTGTCACACCTGCACTTAGCGGAAGCCCCGCCCCCAGTGACGCTTGTCTCGCCGGAGATTGACCAAGACCAGCAGGTAATACACACCCCATGATGACTTCATCAATTACAGAGACATCCATCTCTTCACAGGCTGCTTTAATCGCAACTTCTCCAAGTTTGGTCGCAGCAAGCGAAGATAAATTACCGTTGAAACCACCCATTGGTGTGCGCTTAGCCGCGACAATAACTACTGATTCGTTACTCATAACCGTGCCCTTAAAATTCATTAAAATTATAGAGTTAAGTGAAGAAAGCTACGTAGATGTATACAAAAGTAAACACCCCTAACAGCTACAACGTCTTGCCTTCACCATGAAAAATTGACGTTAGCAAAATGTTACTTTACCTTAACGTAAAATGTAATTAACGTTAACGTAAACCTGTACTAAGTATGTGTCAACCAAACACTACGTTTTAATATAGCGGTATATAAAACCATCTACCTTAAAACGATAGTGCTATTGCAATGACATCCAACCTACTACAGAGAATTTAATTACAATGACACCCACGTCAAAACAAGGGTGTTAATCAGCGCTGAAATACAAGGTACGTGTAATGAGCAAGTACGACGACGAAACAACATATGCAATAGGCGAACTCGCTCGAGAGTTTGACATTACTCCTCGTTCAATTCGTTTTTACGAAGAACAAGGCCTAATGTCACCGTCAAGAACGGGACAAAATCGCGTCTATCTGAACAAAGATAGAGTGCGCTTAAAGCTGATCTTGCGAGGAAAACGACTAGGATTTTCCCTTGCTGAAGTCAAAACACTGTTCGACATGTACGACACCAACCCCAATTCGGCTATTCAGTTAGAAGCCATGCTCGAAATGACTGAACAGAAAAGAGCGGTGCTTAAACAGCAGCTAGAAGACATCCAGATGTTAATGACTGAACTGGATGATGTTGAAGCACGTTGCCGTGAAGAACTCGCAGAACTCAAACGAGGAAATATCGCATGAACACCTCCTACCCTACTTTAAATTTTGGACTTGGCGAAGACATCGAGATGTTACGTGATCAGGTCTATCAATTTGCACAAAATGAGATTGCTCCTCTTGCTGAACAAGCAGACGCAGACAACCAATTCCCAAACCAATTGTGGACAAAACTTGGCGATATGGGCCTATTGGGCGTTACAGTTTCAGAGCAATATGGTGGCTCTGATATGGGCTACCTTGCGCATACTATCGCAATGGAAGAAGTTAGCCGCGCGTCAGGTGGTATCGGTTTGAGCTATGGCGCACATTCGAATCTTTGTGTTAACCAGATCTTTAAAAACGGTAATGATGCCCAGCGTGAAAAGTACCTACCTAAGTTAGTAAGCGGTGAGCATATTGGTGCACTGGCAATGAGTGAACCTAATGCAGGTTCGGACGTTGTTAGCATGAAATTGAAGGCTGAAAAACGCGGCGACAAATACATCCTTAACGGCAACAAGATGTGGATCACAAACGGTCCTGATGCACATACATTTGTTATCTACGCTAAGACCGACCCTAACGCAGGGCCAAGAGGGATCACAGCGTTTATCGTAGAGCGCGATTTCCCTGGCTTTAGCCGCGCACAGAAACTCGACAAACTAGGTATGCGCTCTTCTAATACCTGTGAATTAGTTTTCGAAGATTGCGAAGTACCAGCTGAGAACATTCTTGGCAAAGAAGGCGAAGGTGTTCGCGTACTTATGAGCGGCCTAGATTACGAGCGCCTTGTTTTATCAGGTGGCCCGCTAGGCATTATGCAATCGTGCATGGATATCGTAGTACCTTACATTCACGACCGTCAGCAGTTTGGCCAATCAATTGGTCAATTCCAGCTAGTACAAGGCAAAGTAGCTGACATGTACACGCAAATGAATGCCGCACGCGCGTATGTCTACACCGTTGCACAGTCATGCGATCGCGGTGAAACAACGCGAAAAGATGCCGCTGGCGCTATCCTTTATTCAGCGGAACTAGCAACCAAAATGGCGCTGGATGCTATTCAGCTACTTGGCGGTAATGGCTACATCAACGAATACCCGACGGGACGATTATTACGTGATGCCAAGCTTTATGAAATTGGCGCAGGAACGTCTGAAATTCGCCGAATGCTTATAGGCCGCGAGCTTTTTAACGAATCGAAGTAATACGGAGTTCTGGGTGGAAACAAACTTCGTTTGAAACAGGGAAAGCTTAGGCATTCCCTGTGTTATAGAAGTTAGAAAGACACCCGCCCTACTCCATTTTAAGTAGATTTAGAAAAGCTGAACTTTATTAATAGGCTAATGAATTGCAAAGACACCCACCGCAGCGAAAGCGCTTAGCATGGGTGTCTCGCTAATCATCTTGCTAACTAGTGGCTAACGCGACAGCCGGTCGCATAGGCCCAACACAAGGAGGGGTTATGCCCGTTCTTCGCTCAAGTATAAATACGAAATCTGAAACATTTATCGCAAATGCCGAGCACATGCAGGCTCAGGTAAATGATCTCCTCGAAAAAATCGAACAAATTTGCCAAGGTGGCGGTGAAAAAGCGGCGGAGCGCCACGTGTCTCGAGGAAAACTTCTACCTCGCGACCGAATCAACGCACTGATTGACCCAGACACGCCTTTCCTAGAAATAGGCCAGCTGGCTGCATGGGAAGTCTACGAAGACTATGTACCTTGTGCCGGAGTCGTTGCCGGTATCGGTATCGTTGCAGGTATCGAGTGTATGATTGTAGCTAACGATGCTACTGTAAAAGGCGGGACGTACTACCCCCTTACCGTGAAAAAGCACCTTCGTGCTCAGACTATCGCAGAGCAAAATAACCTACCTTGTATTTACTTAGTAGATTCAGGTGGCGCTAACTTACCTCGCCAAGATGATGTATTCCCAGATAGAGAGCACTTTGGTCGCATCTTTTTTAATCAAGCGAATATGTCTGCTAAGAATATTCCTCAAATTGCGGTAGTAATGGGTTCCTGTACAGCTGGTGGTGCTTATGTTCCCGCCATGGCTGATGAAAGCATTATCGTTAAAGAACAAGCGACTATTTTTCTGGGCGGCCCACCGCTTGTTAAAGCTGCAACAGGTGAAGTTGTTACCGCAGAAGAGCTTGGCGGTGGTGACGTTCATACTCGAATTTCGGGCGTTGCCGACCATCTCGCCAACAACGACCACCACGCACTCTCATTAGCGCGTAATGCTGTCTCCAGACTAAACCGAAAGAAGCCAGAATGCCTAGATGTGGCCGAGGTAAAACCTCCACGCTACGACACCAAAGAAATCTACGGCATTGTGCCTGCTGATAGTCGTCATACATACGATGTAAGAGAAATCATTGCGCGTGTTGTGGATGACTCAGACTTTGATGAGTTCAAACCGCTTTACGGCACAACCTTGGTTTGTGGTTTTGCGCGCATTTTCGGTTTCCCCGTAGGCATTGTGGCTAACAACGGCATACTTTTCGGTGAAAGCGCGCTTAAAGGTGCTCATTTTGTCGAACTATGCGCCATGCGAAAAATCCCTCTCGTGTTTTTGCAAAACATCACAGGCTTTATGGTCGGTAAGCAATACGAGCATGGCGGTATCGCAAAACACGGCGCAAAAATGGTAACCGCCGTTGCATGTGCGAATGTACCAAAGCTCACAGTGCTTATCGGCGGAAGTTTCGGTGCAGGTAACTACGGCATGTGCGGCAGAGCCTATGATCCACGCTTCCTTTTCATGTGGCCAAACGCTCGAATTTCTGTAATGGGTGGTGAACAAGCTGCTGGCGTTCTCGCTCAAGTTAAGCGCGACCAAAAAGAGCGCTCAGGCGAATCATGGTCTGCAGAAGAAGAAAAGGCATTTAAACAACCTGTTATCGATACGTACGAAAAACAAGGACATCCATACTATGCGTCTGCAAGGCTTTGGGATGATGGCGTTATTGACCCAGCGGATACTCGATTAGTGCTTGGCCTATCGCTTTCAGCGGCGCTTAACAAGCCTATCGAAGACACCCAATTTGGCATATTTAGAATGTAGGAGTGCAGGTAATGGAACAATCAGTAATTTACAGCGTAGATGAAAGAAACATTGCCACTGTTACTTTAAACAGAGCTGAAAAACATAATGCCTTTGACGACGAAATGATAAACGAGCTTACTCGCGTTTTTAAAAAAGCGGGGGAAGATAAAAGCGTTAGGGCACTAATCCTGAGAGCTGAAGGCAAAAGTTTCAGTGCAGGAGCCGATCTTAACTGGATGAAAAAAATGGCCAGTTATACCGAAGCGCAAAATGAAAGTGATGCACTTGCATTAGCAACCATGCTGCAGACGCTTTATAAAATGCCGAAGCCCACGATAGCAAGAGTACAAGGTGCAGCTTTTGGCGGTGCTGTTGGTTTAATTGCATGTTGCGATATTGCTATTGGAAGCAAGCTCAGTAAATTTTGCTTAAGTGAAGTTAAAATTGGCCTTATTCCAGCAACCATCAGCCCTTACGTGGTTGAAGCTATGGGCGCACGAGTATGCCGACGCTACTTCCAGACCGCTGAAGTATTTTCTGCGCGCAGAGCAAGACGACTCGGACTTTTGAGCGAATCAGTAACAGAAGACGAACTCGATAGCACTATCGACAATATTTTATCAAACATACTGAAAAACGGCCCCCAAGCAGTGGCGAAAGCAAAAGACTTAGTGCAATGGGTGTCTACGCAAGAGATTAACGATGCGCTTCTCACAAAGACGAGCAAACTTATCGCACAAGTTAGGACATCTGAAGAAGGTCAAGAAGGTCTGTCAGCCTTTTTAGAAAAGCGCAGTGCTTCATGGGTGGAGGTTAAGAATGATAAATAAATTACTAATTGCAAACCGTGGTGAAATTGCTTGCCGCGTTATAAAGACAGCCAACACTCAAGGTATAAAGACAGTCGCCGTTTACTCTGACGCCGACAAAAATGCCCTTCATGTACAAATGGCTGATGAAGCTGTTTATCTAGGGCCATCTCCGTCGAAGAAAAGTTATTTACGAGGCGAGTTGATCATTGAAAAAGCAAAGGAGCTTGGTGTAGACGCTATCCACCCAGGCTACGGCTTTCTCTCAGAAAATGCTGAGTTTGCGAATCTATGCGCCAAAAACAATATTATCTTTGTAGGCCCACCAGCATCTGCAATTGAAGCGATGGGTTCTAAGTCTGCCGCCAAACACATTATGGAAAAAGCTGGTGTTCCTTTGGTTCCAGGCTATCACGGCGACGATCAAAGTGAAGCGGTATTAAAAGGCGCTGCCGATGAAATGGGATACCCAGTTCTATTAAAAGCCGCTGCTGGCGGTGGCGGTAAGGGCATGCGCCAAGTGTGGAGTGAAAAAGAGTTTTCTCAAGCATTAAATGCAGCCAAACGTGAATCTATGGCGAGCTTTGGTGACGACCATATGCTGGTTGAAAAGTACCTGACGCGCCCTCGTCATGTTGAAATTCAAGTTTTCTGTGACACCCATGGTAACGGCGTATACCTTTTTGAACGTGATTGTTCGGTTCAACGCCGACACCAAAAGATTATTGAAGAAGCCCCTGCCCCCAATATGTCTCAGTCAGTGAGAGAAAAAATGGGTGAAGCGGCGATACTCGCGGCGAAAGCCATTAACTACGTAGGTGCGGGAACGGTTGAGTTTTTACTTGATGAAGACGATTCATTTTACTTCATGGAAATGAATACACGCTTGCAAGTAGAGCATCCTGTGACAGAAATGATCACCCGTGAGGATTTGGTTCACTGGCAATTAACTATTGCCGAAGGAAAGCCCCTTCCTAAACAACAAAATGAACTCACCTTAACAGGACACGCATTCGAAGCGCGCATTTATGCTGAAGATCCAAACAACGAGTTTCTACCTTCTACCGGCACGCTGCGCCTGTTACGCACACCAAAAGAAAATGACGTAGTTCGCGTTGACACAGGTGTCGTTGAAGGTGATGAGGTAAGCGTTTTTTACGACCCAATGATTGCCAAGCTTGTGGTTTGGGGAGAGAACCGTGAGATAGCGCTCAAACGCTTAATTAGTGCATTGGGTGACTACTATATTGACGGTGTAAGCACAAACATCGACTTCTTAAAGCGTGTCGCAACACACCCTGCGTTCGTTGCCGCTGAGCTTACAACTACGTTTGTGGAGAAACACCATGATTCGTTGTTTAGCGCGACAAGTGAGGATGCAGCTAGCGATGATGCAGCTAGCGATGACACCCAAGTAAATATTCCTGTGATGGCATTGCTTTCACTTTTAAATAGAAAAGTTTCTAGAAGCGATAAAACCCCATCTGTTTGGTCAACCGTCGGTGCGTGGCGCGCTAACGCAAATCATACAGAAATTCTCACCTTGCTTTGCAACCAAGAAGAAGTGCATGTTGGGGTCAAACACCAGCGTCACGGAACTGAAGATGCTTGGGAGCTATCTGTTGGAGACAATTCCTATAACGTTAAAGGCAAGCTGGTAGATAGTGCTTTGCATGCAACAATTAATGGGTACAAATCAACATTTACGTATTCAGATAATGATGGCGTGTTTACACTCTTCAACAAAGACACCCATGCTAAGTTCAGCCTAATCTCAGCATCTCTTGGTGATGATAACGATGATAATGGCGACGCTAATTTCAGTGCCCCGATGAACGGAACCATAGTGGCGCATTTGGTCGAAAAGGGTGTGTTGGTCAAAAAAGGGGAGCCTATACTAGTTATGGAAGCGATGAAAATGGAGCACAGCATCATTGCCCCGCACGATGGTGCAGTGGAAGAGTTCTTTTTCAATCCCGGTGAACTAGTTGACGGTGGCGCAACACTGTTGGCGTTCTCCACTAAAGAAGCTGCCGAGGTTTGATGTGATGTTTCCTAAAGAAGTGAGTATTGTTGAAGTAGGTCCTCGAGATGGCCTTCAGAATGAAAAGCAGGCCTTAAGCGCCGAACAAAAGATTGAACTTATTCAACTTCTTTCTAAAACTGGCCTTAACCGTATCGAAGCAGGAAGCTTTGTATCACCCAAATGGGTGCCCCAAATGGCAAACTCGGATGCGGTTTTTAAGGCGCTTAGCCCCGAAGACAAGATTCATTATTCTGCATTGACACCCAACCTTAAGGGCTTGGAAACAGCCATTGAAGCGGGTGCGAAAGAGGTTGCAGTATTCGGTGCTGCCTCTGAGTCCTTTTCACAAAAGAACATTAACTGCTCTATAAGCGAGAGCTTAAAGCGTTTCGAGGCTGTGTTTGACCTGGCAAGCGAAAGCAAAATCAAAGTGAGGGGCTACGTTTCATGTGTAATGGGGTGTCCTTATGAAGGTGAAATTTCACCTAGTGCCGTTACACAGGTGAGTAAGGAACTTATTGACATGGGGTGTTACGAAGTATCCCTTGGCGATACTATCGGCGTAGGCACACCAATGTCTACAAGACTACTATTAGATGAAGTATTGAAAGAGATTAATGTCAGCAAAGTTGCCGCCCATTTTCATGATACTTATGGACAAGCGCTAGTGAATTTATACACTGCCCTTGGATACGGCATCTCATCAATTGATTCAGCTGTTGCAGGACTTGGAGGCTGCCCGTATGCCAAAGGAGCAAGTGGAAATGTTGCAACGGAAGACGTCCTATATATGTTGAACGGTATGGGTATATCAACAGGTATAGAAATGACGAAATTGTTAAAAGCGTCTTCTTACATTTCAGAACTTTTAGGCCGCTCTCCCGTGTCGAAAGCAGCTAATGCGCTTCTAGCAAAATAAAAAACTGATGGGGGGATGCGGCAATGCGCCCCCTCTACCCTCTAAGAAAGACACCCACCCTAATTGTGAAGTTTCACGTAAAATCACCGTTTATGTAATGGATGTCTTTATAAGTTTATCGGCACAAACTCATAAATACATTCTTTCACGCTCAGCAAGTTAGCTTTGCATTGGATGTCTCTTCAAATATTCATTACTTTTCAGCGAAAAGTCTTACGTTGGGTGTCTCTTCTAGAACAAAACAAGTCCATCGGTCAGGTCACAACTGAATATTCACAATGCTAAGGTCACACAATGACTAATTACCTTGCATTTATCTAACATGGCTCAAAGCAGAAAATCCCTCATTAGTTTAAAAGATACACCCTACTATCATTGTATATCTCGCTGCGTGCGCCGTAGCTACCTCTGCGGGTACGACCGAAACAATAGAGTTAGTTACGAGCATCGAAAATCGTGGGTAGAACAACGGCTGTTATTTTTGAGCCGGGTATTCGCGATAGATATTTGTGCTTACGCTGTTATGAGTAACCATGTCCATATCGTTTTATGCGTGAATAAAGAGGCAGCGCTCTCATGGTCATTACAAACTGTGTTACATCAATGGCATAAAATGCACAAAGGAACCGTACTTACTCAAAAGTTTATGAAGGGCGAGATCTTGAGCGAAAGTGAGTATGAGACAGTTAAAAGTACTGCTGATGTGTATAGAAAAAGGCTCTACGACATAAGCTGGTTCATGAGAAATTTAAACGAGTATATTGCGAGAAAAGCAAACGAAGAGGACGATTGTACTGGCAGATTTTGGGAAGGTCGCTTCCGTTCACAAGCATTGCTAACAGAAAAAGCTCTACTTTCATGTATGGCATATGTTGACTTAAACCCTATACGCGCAAAGGTCGCAACGGGCTTACAAGACTCATATCACACAAGCATTAATAAAAGATTGAACACGAGTATTTCACAAAACAAGACAATAAAAGGGTTAATGCCATTAAAGAGCCACCAACGATGTAGAAACACTCGCGGCTTAGATTTAACGTTGAATGACTACTGCGATCTTCTCATCCAGTCAATCGAACTGTTGCGCGACACCGATTCGACAGCCGCTCAAACGAGCCCCATTCAACATGTAAAACCTCTTGGTGTATGCCAACATCATTGGCATCACATTATCAGTGATTTCGAAAACGTGTTTTCAGTCGCGGCAGGAGACGGTTCATCTATGCGGAAGTTCCAAGCAAATACTAAAAGAAAACGAATGGCCAAAATATCTTCGGCAGCGATATGCTTTGACTAAACCATTCTACTTCTCGTCAGGTAAGATAACAGTAGTGATAATTGCCAGTAACAGCATACCAGCCATAATATAAACCACTGAAAAGGTTAAAACAGGGGTTAATGCAGCGTAAAGTGCACCGAATGCTAATAAAATCATACCTATAGCCGTGTTTGAGAAGCCAACCAGCTCTGTTCTTTCATGGCCTTCTTTAACATCTAAACTATATGTTTTCCGTCCGGTTCTTACGCCAGCATGGGATACCGATAACAAGAAAAACAACAGTGCAGAGGTTACAATCGGCGTCGTTTGCAATGTAAGCAAACCAATGCATGAAATTATTGCGAGTACCCCTGAAATTTGGAGTGTTAACTTTGCGCTTTTGTCTGCAATCTTTCCCCAAATTATTGATGATAAAAGAGCAGCAGTTGCTTCGGCTCCTATATAAATAGGAAGCAGCTCTTTTACATCTCCATTTTTTTCTATCATAAAATAAGGCGCAACCAAGGCTGAGTGAACGAAAAGCCCTCTTACCAAAATGAATTTGTAAACCGTGGCGTCGAAGTCAATACTAAACGCTTTCTCCTCTTTATCACCCACATCTACCGTCGTTTTAACAGGCCATACACATATAAGGGTCAAAACAAATGATAAAAGACTCCCGAACAAGACTATCAGCAGCACGTTCGAAGAAAGAGAGCCGTCGTAAATTGTCAAAGGTATAGCGATAACAAGGGTGACCATGCCTGAAACGGTAGATGCAATTCCGATTAGGTTACCCCGCTCACCTTTCGTAGCTACATCAGCCTCCATATCTTTCACGGTAAGAGAACAGGCAGAGCGACCCAGGCTCAGGAAGACAAGCGAAATAAGTATCAAGGTACCCGCCAAGCCCCCCGAAAATGAAATGGCCGCGATCAGCATACAGAAAACTGAAAGCGTTTGTGTGAGCATACCGACACGCCAAACCAAGTGCCGCTGAGTATGTTTTCGAAGATAAATGCTAATAAGTACTTGAGGCAGAAGCGCGCCCGACTCTCTAATTGGAACCAGCCAGCCTATCATCCAAACTGGTGCGCCAATGCTAATAAGAAGTGCGGTCAAGGTTGTTTTAGCAGAGATCAGTAGGTCGGCTAGTTTATTAAGCGAAAGGCCTGTAATAAGTAATTTTTTTTGTTTCATGGAAGGTAAGCATGCACCGCAATTCGATTGAACATATACGGTGCACTTATCCAGTCAGATCAGAAAGTTATATGCCCTACCCAGCGTTTTCAGCGAGTATTTTAAGATTTTCTAGGCCCATTTCGAAATCCGGACCAATCATGCTGTCCATCATCAAAGCAAAATATTTGTTTATAGGGTTATTGTCTACCGAGCCTTCATCTCTCCAGGTTACAAGAGAACCATTTTCTGTGGGCTCAATTTCTACGACGCCCGATGAACCCATGTCAAAATCGGGAAAATATAATCGGTACATCACACGTCTGTTATGCTCTAGTTGCGTAATCTCCATTTCTCCATTTCCCTCGGTTTCACTTAACCACTCGGAACGCATCCCAATAGCCCTATCAGGCCCTGAATAATCAAGTTTCATATCAGGATCACGCTTGAACCATACGCCCCATTTCTTCCACTCTTTCAAATCAACGACATAGGGATATATTTCTGATGGCTGAGCATCAATATTAATTGTTCTTTCAACGCTGTAATCTTTAGGAATAAAAAAGCTTGTTGCGACAAATAATACGATAACAACACCTACGACCATTAAGAGTTTTTTTAACGCTCCCATCTGAGACTCCATAAAAGAATTGCCCCTTCAAATATAACATTTAATTAACATTTGTCACTTAAAGATCTTTCTTGCTCATTTTACTGTTAGATAGACACCCATCCCCTCATGTTTAACGCAGTTGAAAGCAAATTTATACTCAAAATAACTATTATGAGCCTTCTCTTTCGCGTTACCGAGAAAGGACACTCAGCAATAAAACCTTATGATGCATGAAGTAACCACTTCGTTTATCGAGCAAAGTGTAGACTAACTTTCTACAGTTTAAAAATGGGTGTCTACACAGTGATTTGCTTTGATCGAGGGTCTCTTCTGGATGCCATGATGAAATTGAGTTGCGTGTCTCGCTAACTTTTTTATCGTCAAATTTACTAAGTAACTAACTCATAGTAGCGATGGGTATCATGCTAAAATTTTAATTCAAGAAGCCTATTCCAGTTTAAGAATAAGAGATAGGGGTGGGTGTCTTTGTAAGAGCAACAGTTGAATGCCATTGGATGAGATTAAGGGAATTAAGATGGGTGTCTCTGTAAGGGCGAGAGCCCCCCAACCTACAATTTTTTAAAAACATTTACCATTTCATCACAAAGCATGAAAATCGCGCTGTCATTCTAAATTATCTTGTGTAATATGGATTTAGGTTATCAAGAAAGCCTGTTCAATCAGGCCTATCATGCATAGCGCAGTCAATCGCAACACTTCGTTTTCTTTTTATATTTCTATCGATACACAGTTGTCGCTTTATTACAGGAGTTTATAGGAAATGGCAGATCAAAGTTCTCGTTACATCAGTAACCTTACTCGCGATACATATGCGCTCATCCTCGCGGGTGGTAAAGGTTCTAGACTACACGAGCTCACTAATTGGCGAGCCAAACCGGCACTTTATTTCGGCGGTAAATTTAGAATTATCGATTTCCCGCTATCAAATTGTGTTAATTCAGGTATCCGTCGAATAGGCGTGGTTACCCAATACAAGTCGCATTCTCTTATTCGTCACTTGGTTCGCGGTTGGGGTCATTTCAAAAAAGAACTTGGCGAATCTGTAGAAATCCTACCCGCTTCTCAACGTTTCTCCGACAGTTGGTATGAAGGAACCGCAGACGCGGTCTTCCAAAATATAGATATCATTCGTGATGAGCTTCCAAAATATGTCATGATCCTTTCAGGCGATCACATCTACCGTATGGACTACGGTGATATGTTGGCCAAGCACAAAGAGTCTGGTGCCAAAATGACGGTTTCATGTATGTCAGTGCCCTTGGAAGAAGCCGCAGGTGCGTTTGGCGTTATGTCGGTTGATGAAAACTACCGTATTAACGGATTTGAAGAGAAGCCAGCTAACCCGACCCCACTTCCTAATGACCCAACGCGCTGCTTAGCATCTATGGGCAATTACGTGTTTGATACAGAGTTTCTATTCGAGCAATTACGTGTTGATGCTGAAAATATGGGCTCTCAGCGAGACTTTGGTAAAGACATCATTCCATCAATCATCGCCGACCACCCAGTATACGCCTATCCTTTTGAGAAAAGTGGCGGAGACAACGCCTATTGGCGCGATGTAGGTACTATCGATTCATTTTGGGAAGCCAATATGGAAATGGTTGCTCCTGTACCTCAATTGAACCTCTACGATAGAAAATGGCCCATATGGACATACCAAGAGCAACTGCCACCAGCAAAATTTGTTTGGGAAGACCACGACAGACGTGGTGAAGCGATTAACTCCGTAGTTTCTGGGGGTTGTATAATTTCAGGCTCTACACTTCGTTCATCTATTTGCTTTTCCAATGTACGCGTACATTCCTATGGCCTTATTGAAGACGCCGTAATTCTTCCTGATGTGGAAATCAAACGCCATTGCAAGCTGAAAAAGGTGATTATCGATCGAGGTTGTGTCATTCCTGAAGGAACTACAATTGGTTACGATCACGAGCAAGACAAGGCACGTGGGTTCCGCGTATCTGAAAAAGGCGTGGTACTGGTGACGCGAGAAATGTTAGGTCAGCCCGTGGGTGGACTAAGCAAGCCTAGAAAGCACGACTAACTCATTTATCCTAATGTTATGGCGAGATTGATTTTGGCGTTAAAGCGCTTAAATCAATCTCTGTAATATTTAATTCGCCTCATTACTCCACTGCGTTAATGTACGCTCAATAAAGCTCGCTACCTGCTCAGGGTGTTCTAGTGGAAACATATGGCCACCATCGAGCACGCTATGCTCAATAGCATTATGCTTCAGAAGCCTCGAGTACATTTCTGGCTTACACACGTTACTTTTGCTTCCTGTCGCCAATACGGCCGGACACTTAAGCTTTCCTTTATATTTACCCAAATTGTGCGGAACATTGCGAAACAAATCTGCTTCTACTTCTGCACGAAATGTGAGCGAAATATTGTCCCCCTTCAAGGCGGTTACAGATTTTACATAATCGCGCACGCATCGTTTATCCATATCCCTAAACAATGCTTTGCTGTGAAAGTACGCCACCATATCAGTATTGCTTGGCCAACTGGTATTGCGTGTTTGCGCGAGTTTCGCTGGCGTAAGCTTGTTAATTAACGGCGTGTGTTTCGCGAATTTAAAAAAGTAACTTAACGGGCCGACAACAAGTGGCGGATCGAATAAAATGATGCCTCTGAACAGCTCTGGCGCTTCGCAAGCCGCCATGTAGGTAATTACAGCACCAAATGAATGCCCAATACCATACACGCCTCGCGGATCCTTGTTCTCTTTTTTTATATGCTTGATAAGTTCTTGAACTTGATTGCGCCAGTTACCATTCACAGGAAGCTGAGGATCGTGTCCGAAGCGCTCAACATGAAGACGGTGAAAGTGATCAGGTAACGCTGAAAACATCGCATTATAACTACCTGCCGGAAATCCATTTGCATGGGCAAAATGAAAACTCAACTCTGACGACGTCACCAATACACTCCTTTATACTTAAACAACAAAGGGGCTTTAAATCAGCCCCTTAGCATGAAAGTTCGATAATACTATAAGCCTCTGGCTTCTGCCATTTCCCAATCTTTTACAATCTTCGTGCTCGTCCATAAGAACACGGCAATAGAAAGCGCGTAAGGAACTACTAGGTAGATGAGAGCCTGTCTCAATGCCTCCGTCTCGCCTAAAGATGGCACCAATGCTTGGCTAATAATACCAGTCAGCGTTGGGCCACCGCCCAGCGCAATGATGTTCAATACAAAGAAGAACAACGCTGTCGACATAGCTCTTACGTTTATTGGAGCTAGTGTCTGTGCCATCGCAAAACTTGGGCCTAGGTATGAACCACTGGTGAATAACAACAGCGCCATGAGCCCTACTGATAACCACAAATCTTGCACTTGTAACGATGCATAAAATGCCGGCACACCAATAATAAGTGCGATAGCGGGCAATAACGCATAAGCTTTTTTATTGTGCTTACCCCATCTATCAGCAATATAGCCTCCTAGCCATACACCGAGCGCATAGGCGGTGCCATTGATAATGCCAAAAACGATTAGCAACTGTGTAATATCTAAACCCGCAAAGGCGCGAACGTAGTAATCAATTACCCATGTCGATATGGCATAGTTACCGAATGATCCAAAGGAAATACCCAGTGCCATTCCCCACCACGTCGGAATTTTCAGTAGCATCTTGAGAGACGACTTTACACTCGGCTTGTTCGCATCATCTGCGCTTGGTAAAGAGACCGTTCTGGCAGGTTCCTTGACCGTGAGCTTAAGCAAAATAGCCAGTAACACCCCTGGAATACCCACGCTGTACATTACCGTTCGCCAGTCGGCAGAACCGCCCTGTAAAAAGAACGCTGATGCAAAAAACGCAAGCATAACGCCAAAAGGAATACCTAAAGAGTATATTGCGAGCGCGCCCGCGCGTTTTTCTTTAGGGAATAAGTCAGAAATAATACTGTGGGACGGTGGACTACCACCCGCTTCACCGATGCCGACACCAATACGTGCTATGGCAAGCTGCATGTAATTGGCAGCTAACCCAGATGCAGCGGTAAATCCACTCCAAAGCGTTAGAGAGATCGCAATGATATTAACGCGGCTGTACCTGTCGGCAAGCCATGCAATTGGGATCCCCATCACGGTATAAAGTAGCGCAAAGTAGATGCCTTTAAGCCACCCAAGTTGGGCGTCATCTAACCCCAAATCGGCTTTGATAAAAGGAGATAGAATCCCAATGATTTGCCTGTCTATAAAGTTAAAGGCATACACCAAGGTTAATATGAATAGAACGTAATTCCGGTAACTTCTAGATGCTCCTGCTTCTGCAGCGGGAATACCTTCAACGTGAGTATGGGCCATAACAGTCCTTTTGAGTGACAATAGCTCAGTCTATGCATTAGGCAAAAAAATAAACAACTAATTGTTACTTATTTGTTAACATAACGAAAATTTCTAACTGAGGCTTTTCGTTCTATAGCGCTTAAGGTACGATGACAAACACTTAACTCATCAGACCAGACAAGCAAATATGACAGTAGATGAATTGCTCAATATTCCTCAATTATCTCAAACTTCGGAAAACACATGGAAAGTTGATGGACTAGTTATCCCTAAGACGTGGGGACAGGGACGAACTGCGTTTGGAGGAATTTCTGCCGGTATGCTTTACACCGCAGTAAAGCAGCAAGTCACTGATAACCGTGTGCTGCGCTCTTTTACCACCAACTTTGTCGGTCCCCTATCTCTTGAAGCGCCTTTTTCTATCGAAGTAACGCTACTTAGAACAGGGAAAAATGTCTCTCAGTTCACCGCTCATGCTATTCAAGACGGCAAAAGCTGTGTTTTTTCGCAAGCCTGTTTTGGTGTTGCGCGTCAGTCAGGTATTCAAGTTGAGAATACAGATACACACGACATGCCTCAGCCGAATAAAGCAAAGTTCATCCCGCAAATACCTAAAGTTACGCCTAAATTCTTACGCTATTTTGATTTGGCAATTGAAGATGGCGGCATTCCATTTACGCGCAGAAAAACCAGCCATTATCACGGCTTTATGCGCTTCAAGCAGCCCCCCGAAGCCATCACTGATGCACATATCATTACTATGATCGACGCATGGCCACCTACACTTTTACAAATGATGAAGCTTCCGGCACCAGCCAGTACAGTAAGTTGGAACTTGGAATTTATCCATCCTCACAAGCCGGTAAGCCCGACAGACTGGTTTGCTTATAAAGCTCACACAAGACAAGCTGCAGATGGTTATGGCCATACTGAAGCGACGATTTGGGATAAGGATAATGAAGTGATTGCCATCAGTAGGCAAACCGTAGCGATTTTCGACTGATCGCTACGGCATTTCGAAAAGCACGTTAAAAACGTTACGTTAATACAGCATAAACGCGTTAGGGTTAAACAGGGAAATTACCGAAATACACTGCAGGTTGGTTATATCTAGCGCGTCTTCTAAATCTTCGCGATTAAGCGACAATGCCTCATGCAATTCTGGCTTTAAGTTGTGATAACTCGGGTAGATCTCAGGGTTAACGTTATCGAGTGCCAACACATAGGAGAGTTGTAGAATCTTCTCATCTGTAGAAGCAGACTCCTCCTCTTCTTTGTGGATACTGGCAATTGGCGTATAAATAGAGCTTGGAATATCCCACTTTTCAATTAATCTTGCCGATAATTCCGCATACGTGAACCCTAGCACTCCAAATTGAAGTTCAGCAGGACTTACTCTGGTGTTAAATGCCTGACAACGGGTTGCCGACTCAGGCAAAACCGAAACGGTTACCAGCTCGCCTATGTTGTGAAGCAGCCCCGAAACAAAGAGTCGCTCAGGCTCACGAATATTGCGCATATCGGCAAAGTATTTTGCCAAGAGACCGCACGATACACTTTGCTCCCAAAACTTGTCGAGATCGATACGTTGACCGTCTACATCACTGAATGCTTGGCTTACGCCATAAGCCAGTGCCAAGTCGTAAGTGGAGCGGGTCCCCACTACCTGGATGGCTCTTGTGACGGTGTCTATTTTATTAGGAAAACGATAGAGCGCTGAGTTTGCTACTCTTAGCAATTGCGTTGCCAATGACGGATCGAAAGCAATAATATCGCCGATGTCGTCAATGCTTGAAGCTTCATCATCCATACAAGCTTTAAGTCGAGTTACCGAATCAGGTAAAACAAAGAGGTTTTCCGCTTTCGAAACTAATTCATCTAAATTCATTCGTGCACTCTCTTTCATGCCGCCTTTGTCAATATAGCGTTGAAGGCACCTCCATTCGCCTTGTGTCCATTAAGGTATAGGCACAAAAATGTAGTTGGTCAATAAGTATCAACTAGTAAAAAAGTATGATTTCTTTACTAATCATTAAGTTAACCTGAATCCTTCATAAGCCTTGATACCGCGGGGCTCATTTTCAATTTGAAAATCTTGCTTTACGCTGAACATCAACAATCCACGCAACGCCGCTGATACGCACTACACTCGTGTATTCAGCGCATCCCTGGAAGGCCTGTATTATAGCTTTTTGCCCCTTTTTACATACAAATAATTCTAATACACAGAAAAACTTAGGGTAATTACCTATAAGAATTAGATTTTCTAAGGAACACTTGCTTTTGTAATGACCAATTCAAATTTATGGTAGTATTTGCATACTATTCACTATGCCCTTGATGGCAAAATTCTTAAAGCAAAAGTTGTAATCCATCCATGTTAAATGTCGCTGTTATCGGTTATGTGTGGCCTGAGCCAAATTCTTCGGCCGCGGGCCAAAATATGTTAGCTATTATTAAGCGTTGCTTATCTGCCGATTTCAATGTGACATTTCTGACCGCTGCCACCGATAGCGACCATAAAGAAGACCTTACAGCATTAGGCGTTGATGTGCATTCTGTGGCATTGAATTGTAGTTCTTTTAATAGCCAAATAGCGCATATAAAGCCTGACGTTGTTATATTCGACCGCTACATGACAGAAGAGCAATTTTCCTGGCGAGTAAAAGAAGCGTGCCCAGATGCACTTCGAGTTTTAAACACTGAAGATTTACACAGCCTGCGTCAGGCTAGGCACGAAGCGGTAAAACAGGACAATGATGCTCGCCTTGCTCAGTTAAATAGCGAATTGGCGCAAAGAGAAGTTGCAGCAATACTAAGAAGCGACCTTACATTAGTAATTTCAAAACGAGAAATGGCGCTTTTGACGGAACATTACGGTGTACCTAGAGCGCAGCTCCAATACCACCCTCTTGTTGTAGGAAAAACGCCCCTCGTCACGCTTACTTTTGAGGAAAGAGCGCACTTTGTTCATATTGGAAACTTTCGCCATGCGCCTAATTGGGACGCGGTCCTGCAACTAAAGCAAAGCATATGGCCTGAGATAAGAAAAGCGCTACCTAAAGCAGAATTGCACATATACGGCGCTTACCCGCCTAAAAAGGCCACCCAACTGCACAACGAAAAACAAGGCTTTTTGGTAAAAGGTTGGGCCGAAAATGTGGAATCTATAATGTTGAGCGCAAAGGTGCTGATTGCTCCTTTACGATTTGGCGCAGGCATTAAAGGCAAACTAATTGATGCGATGCGCTGCGCTACTCCTAGTATCACCACGTGGATAGGCGCAGAAGGTATCACCTCAACCGATTCAATCACTGCTAATAGCAATGTACAGGAAATCGATGAGCCAAAGCAGCTAGCGCAATGGCCTGGTGCGCTTTGTAGCGCGAATACAACTGACGCAGCGGTTATTCAAGACTACGTAGAACAAGCTGTGGCACTTCACAATGAAAAGTCTACGTGGGATAGCGCTAGTAACTTAACGGCGTCAGTGCTTAGCTCATTTGAAAGCCAACAGCCAGAAGTGCCGTTAATTGAAAAAGTCATTGGTTTAAAACAGTCGCTTAACACGCATAGAAACGGTTTATTTATGCAAAGCTTGTTGTGGCATCAAACACTGACAGCGAGCAAGTACATGAGCCAGTGGATTGAAGCAAAAAGTAAATAACGGCAGCCACTAGTTTAGCGGCTAGATGCCCTTTAATTTAGCTATTACAGATTTAATCCCGTTTCCACGGGACTGACTTAAGTAGCGTTCCAGCTGACAGCGAGACAAATATCTCTCAAAGTCGAATTCACTGCGCTGCTGCGGGGTTAACTCGTTTGCTTTTTCTAACAATACTGCAAGCACGCCGCGGATCACTTTGCTAGGCGAGTAAGCCATCAAACTGCCTTGTTCGTCAGAAGTGGCGAGCCATACCGGGCTTTCACACCCTTCTACTTCTGTTTCAGCCGAACGTTTTTCCGCTGGAAGCGGGACAAGCGATTTACCCGCAAGCATCAGTGTACGAGTAAAATCGTCCCATCCTTTCGCGTTAGCCAAAGATGAAGCCAGAGGAAGCAAAGTTTCGAGAGAACTCATGATCTCTATACCTTGCTTAATTTCCGCTAAGCTCTGAGGCCAAATCATCTGCAGTCATAACTAGGTTTTCAACATCACTCGTGGTGGGGAACATTACTAGCTCAACGCCATTCTTATCAAGGCCTGGCAACCAAGTTTGTGTAAACTCATCGAGTGTAATATTCACGCATTGGCCCTCAATTTCGTTTATATCTACAAACTTTTGAGCTAAATCGTGATGCGGGAATACTGGTAGCTGAACGCTTTCACCACCTTCAAACATCACAAAACCTTCACTACCTTGCACCATCCAAATTTCATTTGCTTTTGCAATATAGCTCACTACAAGCTCTTGTCGGTCTTCTGCACTTAGCTTCATCGCTTGCTCGATAACCGCATCACTCAATTTGTCTGCAACTGTTTCTGGAAACACGTTATTTCACCTATCTCAAATTTTGCGGCAAGTATACCTGCCCCAGTAATAGGCGCAATGCAATAAGCGTTAAAAAAGCCCCCTCGGCTAACACACTTACAAAGACACCCATCCATAGCTCTTCTTCATCATCAAAAACATTATTAAGAAGACACCCAAGTTTACCCCTGAAATTACGGGAATCACTCCCGGTTGTAACTCGATCAGCCATTACATTATTAACATTGACATTTTTCGCCCGTTACGAAGACACCCATGATAAAGTTAGAGCAAATCATCCAACGCTGTGAAAGCTTAAACGCAAAGACCTTTACCTCATGCGCAATCTATTTACTGCTCTTAAGCAAGACACCCATGCCAACCACGCTATCTTGGAAAATACCTTTCCCTTCTCGATGTACCACAAAGATAGTGAGTTTAACCATGAGGCCTATCTTGCCATCCTTAACATCATGAGGGTGTTTCACCAAACAACAGCAGAAACCGTAAAACAGGCTGCACTCCAGACCCCTTCCCTTAGCCGCATCGCCTCAATGCTCAATAGCGAAGTTGTTCTACTAGCGCTTAACAATGACACCCACGCGTTGTCGTCCGCAACACTGTCTGCTCAACAACGTTACAATGACCCCCATGCCAAGCTCGAACCTACTACAAGAATAAAAAACAAAGATGAGCCAGTCTTAAACGCCCAGGCTATCGCACAGTTTACTCCTTGCTCCAATTCAACCACCAGCCATGCCATCGCAGCTATCTATGTATGGTTGGGCTCATCAATGGGCGCCAACATTATTGTTAGGCGGTTAGAAGCCATGACGTTAGATATTCCTACCGAGTATTATCAAGCGATGGCAGGATGTGCCAAAGCCTGGGTGTCTTTCAAACAAGAAGTAGAAACACTCTTACCCGAGCTCGGCCTAGATAATGAAAGCTTTGTTAAGAACGCGGTGCAAGACGCAAATGCTTGGTTTGAGTTTTTGATTTCACTGGGCAAGCGCACGGCACCAAATGCCACTCCCTACCATGAGGCAAACGTGTGATTAAGGGATAACTAAATTTATGCTAATGACGAGATTTTAATACACAGCGATTTCACCATTAGCTATAAATAAACTTAATCTAGCCAATCGACTGAATGCATTAATATAGTGGCAAAACGTCGTTAAGCGGTCGTGCACTTTCTGGTAAACTCTAGCCAAATTCGAAGCAAACACTAAAAAGCATGAAAGTAATCTCATTTAATATAAACGGTATTCGCGCTCGTCTACATCAACTTCAGGCGGTTATCGACGCACACCAACCCGATATTATTGGCTTACAGGAAATTAAAGTTCACAACGAACAGTTTCCGGTAGAAGCCGTTGAGGCCATGGGCTATCACGTTTATTTCCACGGACAAAAGAGCCATTACGGCGTTGCTTTTTTGGCGAAGAAAGAGCCGCTTTCTGTGTCGATGGGTTTCCCAACAGATGACGAAGACGCCCAACGTCGCATGATTATTTTAAAAACCACCGATGATGCTGGCGAGCCCGTTACCGTTCTAAATGGTTACTTCCCTCAAGGCGAAAACGAAAAGCATGAAACCAAGTACCCAGCTAAGCGTAAGTTCTACAGAGACTTAATGACTTATTTAGATGATAACCACACACCAGATGACAACGTAATTGTTATGGGCGATGTCAACATCTCTCATACAGACTTGGACATTGGCATTGGTGAAGACAACCGCATACGTTGGCTGAAAACTGGAAAATGCAGCTTCTTGCCGGAAGAGCGTGAGTGGTTGAACACGGTAATTGACTGGGGCTTTGAAGATAGTTTTCGAACACTCAACCCAGAGACAAACGACAAGTTTTCATGGTTCGATTACCGCTCAAAAGGATTCAACGATAATCGTGGCCTTCGCATAGATTTGATTTTGGCAACAAAACCGCTTCATGCAAAACTACATGACGCCGGTATTGATTATGAGCTGAGAGGCATCGAAAAGCCGTCTGATCATGCGCCTATTTGGGCTGAGTATAAAGGGTAAACAGTACTAAATACTGCTCCCCGCCATTAACTAAGGAGTAAATTTGAGTTCACTACAACTGCTAGCATTGCTGATTTACGGTGTATTATTACTCGGTGCGGTCAGGCATGTAGACTTTACTCATTTTGCGAGTAACAAGCAGCAGCAACACCTTATTTTTGGTACTGCTGCTTCGCTTTTCGTTCTCTGGTTGTTTAAAGCAGGCATCTTCGAGGGCCTAGATGTTCATTTTCTAGGCCTTTCAGTTTTGACATTAATGCTCGGCTTTAGAAACGCTATTATTGCATCGTTTATCGCGCTATTAGGCGCAAACGCAGTCGGCTACGGAAGTTGGGAAAACTTTGGCGTTAACGGGCTACTCGGCACCGTTGTACCTATTGGCATAACCTATCTATTTTATATGCTTTCTTTTCACCGTATCCCTCGACAACTTTTCGTGTACATTTTTGTTTGTGCCTTTTTCCCTGCCGCTCTTTCTATTGCATTAAAGACGCTAACGCTCGGCGCATTTTATTACATTGAAGGTACATATACTTGGGACATCATTTTTGACAACTACGTTTTGCTTATACCACTTTTGGTCTTTCCTGAAGCTCTGTTAAACGGTATGGCGATAACGCTTTTAGTGATCTACCAGCCAACGTGGGTTTATACCTTTCACGACAAGTTTTACCTCGATAATTAAGTTCTCTTCAACACAGTTACTGTAACTCATCAACTAATGTTTAATAAGCTTTTTCTAATTTCAATCTATTATTAAAGAGTATGGTTGAGTGGTAAAAGCCGAATCTATATACAAACATTTTCGTTGGAGTGTAACGACGCATCTAGTATGGCGTCCGAAATAGATAGGTTATTTAAAGCCCAGCATAAATTTGGTGTGCGTTGCCACCAGTAGAAGAAGGTGAAGAGTTGGTGTTGATGGAAGGTAGCATTTCAAGCGTTACCTCTCGTGCAGAGCGGGTGATAAACAATGCAGTTGTGTTGCTGCCCGAAAACAGAACGCCTATTGGCGTATTAATGATTTACTGCGCAGGATGTCGCTTGATGGTTGGAGACGAAATTAATTTCATGCTGGATTCGCTGCAAAAAAATTTCCAGCATTACCTATTTGCGGCCCGTTTACTTTTGGCGAGCAAGGGCGCTTTTTAGATAGCAAGAACAGACACGGCAATCTTATGATATCAGCGGTAGTGTTCTCTCAATGAATAAAGATTATGAAAATGTTTTAGAAGATCTATCGCTTATTTACCGTCTTAAACAGCAGGCTGAGGCACATAAAAAGGAAAGCGATGCTTTGCTATAAGGCACTGGATTAGGACTTTATATCTCGTTCTCCATCGTTGAAGCGATGGGGGGAACCATTAGCGTAGAAAGTGAAGTAAACGTGGGCACCACATTTACCCTATCTTTTCCAACGAAGTTGGAAGATAAAAAAACCGCACAAGCGTGCGGTTTAGATACGTTTGACAGCAACTCCTAGTCGCTTATATCAAGCAATTACTCACTACTTTTTGAACAAAATGTCCATAACGTCAGCCAGCTCGCCTTTGCCTTCACGAATTTCTTCTTCCGACAAACCCGCAATTTCATGAGGGAAAACTAGCCATTCATCACTTTCGTTAACATAATAATCTGGCACGATGTCTGTTGTGTTGTTTTGCGGCTTGTACCACGGACATGCAATGCGAATATCTTTAGGCATGTTCAAACGCATTAGTTTATTAATTTGCTTAATAAGTGCATCTACGCTGCGGCCTGAATCGAAAACATCATCAACAATCAACAACTTGTCATCAGCATTCGCATTTTCTACCAAGTAGTGTAATCCGTGTACACGGATCTCTTTCGATTGTTTGTTTATTCCGTAGTAAGACGATGTACGTACTGCGATATGGTCGGTTGACGTATTCTTAAATTCAAAGAATTCTTGAACCGCGATACCAATGGGAGCACCACCACGCCAGATACCAATAATAAAGTCAGGGCGAAAGCCGTCTTCATACACCTTTGCCGCTAGGCGAAAGGAATCCTGTAGAAGCGATTGCGAGGTGATAAAATTCTTGTTCATGACGTCTCACTGGGCAAAATTTAAAAGACCGCGAGTATAGTGAATTTTGCACTAACTTGCACGGTAAATTCAGCGATTTATTCGTTTTGGAGCGCTTGCGATGGTGCAATTTTCATCGCTTTGCGCGCTGGATAAACGCTGGCTAAAACACACAGTAGCAAAGACAGCAAAGCAATGCCTGCAATTTGTACAACGTCCATTTCAATTGGCAGCCCTCTACCGTCTGCCGCTAAGGCTAACGGCGACCCGATAAGGTCCAAAATGTTATTTAATTGGAGCGTAATCACTACGCCTAATACTAGACCAATGCCAGCGCCTTTAATGCCGTTAAACATACCGTTTAACACAAAAATCCACATTACTGAACTGGGTAACATACCTTGAGTTTGGAGTACTGCGATATCGCCTTGTTTTTCCGTTACCACCATAACCAGTGCCGAAACGATATTAAA
Source organism: Alteromonas sp. CH_MED4-4 (assembly GCF_037029575.1). Taxonomy (NCBI): domain Bacteria; kingdom Pseudomonadati; phylum Pseudomonadota; class Gammaproteobacteria; order Alteromonadales; family Alteromonadaceae; genus Alteromonas; species Alteromonas sp. CH_MED4-4. Next base: position 62,946 of record NZ_JAYMEU010000022.1, read on the forward strand.
TGCCGCTACCGCGATAATAAGCAGCAACATGAGTGTCATCATGTTCTTCTCCATCTTGACGGCATCAAATAGCGGCCCCTGACGCTCACGCCAAGTCTTCATATTATTTACAGAGACACCCACCCTATCGGTGAGCGCGCTAACAACTGCTTGATAGTTAAAAGCGTCATTTAAAAATAGCCGGAGGGATTGTTCGCTGCCTTTAGGATCTCGCATTAAGCGGTTAACGTCTTCAAGGTTCATATACATCACCTTGTCGTCCATCTGTGAACCCATATCGAATACACCCACCACGGTTACAAGCCGTTGACTTGGCATTCTTCCAAACGGTGTATACACACTTGCACCAGCCACCATGACACGCAATCTATCTCCTACTCGTGCTTCAAGTTTAATGGCAAGTGAGCGCCCAATAATGGCAGCAAAACTCCCCTCAGTTAGATCGCTAAATCGCCCCTGCTCCATATGGTTTGCAACCAAAGTGTGCTCAATCATTACTTCAGGTTGAACACCGTGAACCTGGACACCACGCAAGTCCGAGCGAGACTGCACTACTGCTTCAGCTTCCCTGTAAGCCATAGTGGCAACAACGCCTTCGATGGGTGTCTCGCTAATTTCTTTTAAAGTCACTGTCTGCGTTTTTTCTGCAGTTTGCGTGGGTGTCTCTGTAATTGCGTTTTCGATGGGTGTCTCGCTAATTTCTTTTAAAGTCACTGTCTGCGTTTTTTCTGCAGTTTGCGTGGGTGTCTCTGTAATTGCGTTTTCGTTGGATGTCCTGCTAGGGTTCTCGCTTATGATGGGTGTCTTTGTAATTTCAATATGGGGGACAATGCCTAAGATGCGCTGTTTTAGTTGACCTTCTAGGCCGTTCATAACAGACACAACGATAATGAGCGCCATCAACCCCAGTGCAATACCGGCCACTGAAAATCGATTAATAAATGAAACAAAACTGGTTTGGCTTGCTTTGTTAGACTTGGCATAACGATAAGCAATGAATGCAGAAAGAGGATAAAACATAGCGCCTTGCTTTTCAGTAATACGGTAATCTGCCTTATGTTTAGCTATGCTTAATGAATGAGAAATTCAGATAAGTAGCCCAAAGACGAGATGACGGGTTAACCCCAAAATAGTAAAGTGGGTATACTACGTGTGATCGGTATACTACTTATAAGTTACTAACTGCACAAGAATTAGTGGCAGAGGAATGATGTGAGCGAACTTAGCCTAGAACAAAAAAAAGCCCAATTCGATGAATATTTTTCTATCGCACATCGCATAAACGCCAATATGCGCCCGTTAGGTGAAGACGAAGTAGTGCCAGATGAAGAAAACTTAGAGGAGTCGATGCCGTATGCATTTCGCATTGCCAGCGAAATGGCCGCTATTGAAGCACAGGCAATTCGTCCGCTTCGCAACCTAAGTGATCATGCTGAGTCGCTGGCTGACTACTTAAACCATCAGTCTCGAAAAATTGACTTGATGATGTCGTTCGTTTTGCACCAGCAAGACGAGCCAGAGTTTCGCTTCAAAACAGTCAAACTGGGTGGTGGCGGTGTCATTATTGAGTCAAAAGAAGCATTGGATGTGGGCGCCAAAGCGGAACTTAAACTTTTCTTGGATGCCGAAGCTGCAGCAATATTTTGTTTTGGCGAAGTAATTACTTGCGAGCAAGTAGAAGACCGTTACCATATCGCCTTTATTTTTAACACCATTCGAGAGCAAGACCAAGAGCTTTTAGTTCGCGCTAGCTTGCATATTCAAACGCAACAGCTAAGAAAGCGGGCAAAAGAAAAAAAAGCGGGATCTGAATAGACCCTAACATCAGTATATAAGCCGTAAAACTCATCTTGCACTTAAAAAACAGGACGTCATGACAGCCACTTTATTATCGCTTCCATTACCTGCGCCTAAAAAAGAAGCCTCATCACAAGATCACAAACACTGGGGCCAACTCCAAGGCAGCAGTGCCGCACTATGTATCAGCCAAGCACTCAGCCAATACAAAGGCCCTATTGTACTGATTACCGCCGATACTCCGTCGGCAATGAAGCTCGAAAAAGAAATAGCCTTCTTCCTAAGCGATAATGCAAAGCAGACACCTATTACCTTGTTCCCAGATTGGGAAACACTGCCCTACGATTCGTTTTCGCCCCATCAAGACATTGTTTCTCAGCGATTAGAAACCCTGTTCCGCTTTACACAGCAAGGCGAAGGCATATTCATAGTGCCTGTTAACACGTTAATGCAGCGTTTAGCCCCTACCGATTATTTAGCAAAGTATTTGCTTATGCTAAATAAGGGCGACACCTTAGATAGAGATCAGTTCAGACGCAATCTCGAGCAAGCCGGCTACCTGCATGTTAGTCAGGTAATGAGCCACAGCGAATTCTCGGTGCGCGGCAGCATCATCGACCTTTTTCCGATGGGAAGCGACCAGCCATTTCGAATAGACTTGTTTGATGACGAAATCGACTCCATTCGCTATTTCGATACTGAAACCCAGCGCTCTGGCGAGGCTGTTAACGAAATTCGCTTGCTTCCAGCACGAGAATTCCCCACAGACAAAGAGGCAATCACGCTTTTCCGCCAGCAGTTTTTAGAAAAGTTCGACGCAAACAATGCATCTGAAAGCGTATTTTCTCAGGTAAGCAAGGGCACCATGCCGAGCGGTGTGGAATATTATCTTCCCCTCTTCTTTGAAAAAACCGCCACGCTTTTTGACTATCTTCACCCTAAAAGCCTGCTATTACTTCACGGTGATGTGCAAGACGCCAGCGAATTTTTCTGGGCCGACGTACAAGAACGTTACGAGCAGTATCGTTATAACTTAGCACGTCCACTGCTTGCACCAGACGAGCTGTTTTTACCTATAAATGAGCTATTTGGTGCCATAAAACAGTGGCCACGTGCATCCCTTTCCAGCAAGGTACTTGAAGAAAAATCAGGTACTAGCAACCTTCAATGCGAAAAGCTTGACGACATCGCGATTAACTCGCAGAAAAAAGTACCTGCTGAGCGCCTCATTAAAACGGTAAATCAAGCCACTGACAACGGGGCTAAAGTACTGTTTTGTGCTGAAACCCAAGGTCGCCGAGAGGGCTTGCTTACGGTACTTGCCAAAGCGGGCATCAAGCCAAAGATTGTTGATAGCTTTAGCGATTTTATCGCAAGCCACGACGCCATTGGCATTACCGTGGGTATGGTTGATAACAGTTTCCGCTGGCAAACTCAGGAAGGCGAGCTGTTATTCATTACCGAAACCGAACTATTAGGGCAAAAGGTAAGCCAGCGCCGCCTTCGCGATAAACGCACCGCCACCGACGAAAGCGCCATTATCCGCAACCTGGCGGAACTTTCTATTGGTCAGCCTGTGGTGCATCTCGACCACGGTGTTGGCCGCTATTTGGGTCTTCAAACGTTGGACGCGGGCGGCGTAGCAACCGAATATTTGTGCATCGAGTATGCTAAGCAATCTAAGCTTTACGTGCCTGTGGCCTCGCTTCACTTAATTTCACGCTACACCGGTGGCGACGCCGACAGCGCGCCAGTAAGCGCCTTGGGCTCAGACGCATGGACAAAAGCCAAGCAAAAAGCCGCCGAAAAAGTTCGTGACGTGGCCGCCGAGCTTTTAGATGTATATGCCCGCCGCGCAGCCAAGCCAGGTTTTGCGTATAAAATTAACTGGGACGACTACCAAGCGTTCTCAGACAGCTTCCCCTTTGAAGAAACGCCTGACCAAGCCCAAGCCATTGCAGCGGTTATGCACGACATGGGCAGTCCATCGGCTATGGATCGCCTCGTTTGCGGTGACGTAGGTTTCGGTAAAACCGAGGTTGCCATGCGCGCGGCCTTCCTTGCTGCTAATGCAGGTAAACAGGTGGCTATTTTGGTGCCCACTACCCTACTGGCTCAGCAGCATTACGAGAACTTCAAAGACCGTTTCGCGGCATGGCCGTTTGAAATTGAAGTGATGAGCCGTTTTGTAAGCGGTAAAGCGCAAAAATCTGTGGTTGAGCGCATAGGAGAAGGGAAAGTAGATATCGTAGTAGGCACACATAAACTGCTGTCTAGCGATATTAAATACAAAGATTTAGGCCTTGTGATCATCGACGAAGAACATCGCTTTGGCGTGCGTCAAAAAGAGAAACTTAAGTCATTACGTGCCGATGTTGATATCCTTACCCTTACGGCAACGCCTATTCCTCGTACGCTTAACATGGCGTTATCAGGCATGCGCGACTTATCGATTATTGCCACAGCCCCGGCCCGTCGTTTATCAATTAAGACCTTTGTGCAGCAGCGTAATAAAGCCGTTATTCGCGAAGCCATTATGCGTGAGATACTGCGCGGTGGTCAGGTTTACTTCCTTCACAACGAAGTGGATAGCATTGCGCGAACGGCCGAAGAAATCGCTGAAATCGTTCCCGAAGCCCGTATTGCAGTGGGTCACGGGCAAATGCGCGAGCGTGAACTTGAAGGCGTAATGAGCGACTTCTACCACCAGCGCTACAACGTACTTGTGTGTACTACCATCATTGAAACAGGTATCGACGTACCAAGTGCGAATACCATTATTATGGATAGAGCCGACCATTTAGGTTTAGCGCAGCTGCACCAGCTTCGTGGTCGTGTGGGTCGCTCGCATCACCAAGCGTACGCCTACTTATTAACGCCTCATCCAAAGCGCATGACCAAAGATGCAGTAAAACGTTTAGAAGCAATATCGCAGCTTGAAGATTTAGGTGCAGGTTTTGCGCTTGCTACCCACGATTTAGAAATTCGTGGTGCCGGTGAGCTGCTAGGCGACGATCAATCGGGGCAAATAGCGAGTATTGGTTTCAGTTTGTATATGGATATGCTCGATAAAGCCGTTAACGCGCTTAAAGAAGGCCGAGAGCCATCATTAGACGACGCGACCTCGGGCCATACCGAAGTTGAACTGCGTATTCCAGCCCTATTGCCTGAAGACTATATTGCCGACGTTAACACTCGCCTATCGCTATACAAACGTCTGGCAAGCTGTACGTCGCAAGACGACATTGATGAATTCCAGGTAGAATGTATTGACCGCTTTGGCCTATTACCAGAGCCAGCTAAAAACTTGATAGAAGTGGCTGAAATTAAACTAAAAGCCCAGGCGTTAGGCATTCTAAAAGTAGACTTGTCGGCCCAAGGCGGTACCATAGAGTTTAAAGAAACCACTAAGGTTAACCCAGGCTATATTATTAGTTTGGTGCAAACCAAACCAAACACCTTTAAGTTTGAAGGAAGCCAAAAACTGCGTTTGGTGAAAAAGACCGAAACAGCTAAAGAGCGCATCGCGTTTATTAGCGATATTATTGCCGATTTTGCAAAGGAGTCGCGGTAACATGAAGTTATCTCGCTGGTGCCCGTTAGTTGCATCAATAAGCGCCATTTTCTTAACGACAATTTCAACTGCAGCTAACGCCAATGACAACTGGTGGTTCGATGTGGAAGTAATTGCGTTTAAGCGCAACGTGGCACTTACTGAGTTAGAAGAGCAGTTTTCTTTGGCTGACAACTTGTCAGCCCCTCGCGCTCAGGCAGACATCATCAGCGATATCATTTCGCCTGATATAAGCTATCTAAAACAAGGGTTAGCCGTTTGCGGCGCTGATACATCGGTTAAGTGGCCTAGCAACGGACTTTTGAGCGTGCCCGCAAAAGATGTAGATTTTTTGTCGCTGCCTAAAGATAACAGTGCGCAGTACGGTGACAAGTCTCCTAGCTCTTACTCTGAAGAAGCGGGCTATGGATATAATGAAACATCCGGCTTAACAGCCAATGAGCCAACTCCTACACCAGACGTAGCGAGTCAGGCACAAAGCGAAACCATTAATGGCGATGAGTATGGCGCTACTTATTCTTCAACAGACTCAGACTATAGCGATAGCCTTGACTACTCAAATGAGGGGATCATCACTGACGACGCGACACCCGCTCCTGATGCTGCAACCATCGCCAGCTATTGGACGTCATTCTTCGGCGTAAAAGATTCCTCACCTGTCACGGTGCCTGTATTTAAGTACTGTGAAGAAGCGAAGCCATGGCTTAGCGCTGAGGTAACCACTGCACTGAACGTTGTTGTTCCAGGCGACGACGAACTAAACTCAGGCGTTTCGATAAGCGAGAGCAAGTCTAGAAGCAGCGCGCTTCAACCTGTAATTGTATGGAAGGTGAATCAGCCGGATAATAGGCTACCCGCTCCAGCAAGTTTACCTATTATCATTGAAGGACACGACTGGCCGCTTGCTTCAAAAGCGCATCTGCTTACCAGTAATCAGCAAGCACTGTCTTCAATTTCTCGCCAAATACGCTCAAATCGCGAGCTAGAACGTTTGTTTCATGCAACCTGGCGTCAACCAGTTATGTTTGGTAAGAACAAAGCTTTCAACGTGCGTCTTTATGGTGGGCAAAACTACGCGCAGCAGTTTGACTTGAACGGTGATATGCGAGCTCCAAAACACGTTGATAATGTAAACAATGAAACTGACGATTCCGCTCCAGAGTTTGGTTACGGCTCCACCGCCGCTCTTACTGATAATGATGCTTATAAAAACACATCGAGCACAGATGAAAACAGCCTAAGTGGTGTAAGTACTGCTTTTGAAGCTGATAAAACTGCAGCGCATGGCACTGATCAATTTCTTGCTGTTTCAGATATTTTTTCCGATTTGGACCGCCGTTTGTCAAACCCACAGGCTATAGAGTATGGCGCATTTAAAGCGCTTGATACGCCGATAATTGTAGAGCAAGGTGAAGATGACACTACCGATGCTTCATTAAGAACCCCCATTTGGGAAATTGACGGCACTATCAAAGTATTTCTTAAATATATCAACCGCGTACCTTACCTTCATGTAGATGGCGAGATGTTTTATCGCCAGCCGGTGCCAATGAGCTACTTCAGCAGTGAAGATGACAGCTCTGGTAATGCTGCTAAGCCTCGTCAAGCGACATCAACAGCGTACAAACTGGTTTCGGTTCCGTTAGCTGAGCAAAGACGTGTAATCAGTACGCAACTGCATTATTTCGACCACCCGCTGTTTGGTTTTGTAGTACAAATTCGTCGCTACAATCGCCCTGACGTTAGCGAGTGATTTAAGTAAACGCTTAGTGTAAGTGCTTTGGTTTTAAATACAAAAAATAACATTTGCGATTGATAGAGAGATATAGGTTTTTATGAAGATTTACACTCGCACTGGTGATAAGGGCAGCACGCAAATTTACGCTGACAAGGCCGTACGTGTAGATAAGGATGATTTAGTAGTACAAAGCTACGGCGATATGGACGAACTTAATAGCCACATCGGGCTACTAGCAGCGCATGTTACTGACAAACATAAGCCAATGCTCCAGGACATTCAGCGCAACCTGTTTCAAGCTGGCTTTGCTATTTCAGCAAGCTCAACGCTGACGCAAACTGATATTGAGAACCTAGAAAGCCTTATAGACAATATTACCCGTCAAATGCCGCCTAATACGTCTTTTGTACTGCCTGGCGGAAGTAAGGCTGCTGCGCAGGCTCATGTTTGTCGTGCTGTATGCCGCCGAGCTGAACGTGCTGTCATTAGCCTATCTAAACATTATGACGTGCCAGAAGTTGTACATGCTTATTTAAATCGCCTGAGCGATTTTCTCTTCACTTTTGCGCGATTTATGAATGTAGAAGCTGGCGTAGACGAAGTACCAGTTTAAGCAAACGGCATTAAAAAACAGAAAATGAAAAACGGTAGTTATAAAAACTACCGTTCGCTTAAACGCTTCACCAGCTCAACCGCACTGTCGTATTTATCATTAAGCCCTACTGGCATAATACGATCGTAAAGCGCCATAACGCGCTCTTGCTTTTGTAAATCGTTGTGAGACAGGTTAGCAAAGCGCATTTCCAATCCATCAAGGATAGTCTCAGCCCCTTTCGGATTGTTGCACGCAAGTACCATGTCGCAACCTGCTTCCAGCGCTGTCTCAGCACGCTCAACGTAACTTCCCACAACACTTGCGCCGTGCATAGACAAGTCATCAGAAAATACTGCGCCGCCAAAGCCTAGATCCTGTTTAAGGATATCCTGCAGCCATTTAGTTGAGAAACCCGCAGGCTTATCGCACACCTGATTATAAATAACATGGGCAGGCATAACGCCATCAAGCAACGCACGCTCAATTAAGCGTTCAAAAACCACCATATCGGTACTGCGTATTTCATCAAATTCGCGTTCATCGACGGGTAACGCTACATGAGAATCTGGCGCTACACTGCCATGCCCAGGAAAGTGCTTTCCAATAGCTGGCATATTTACGGCTTTTAAACCTTGGATTAGATGAGCGGCAAGGCGAATAACGTCGTCTGCATTGTCTGAGAATGCCCTGTCACCAATAACTTGCGATACACCATTTATATCAAGCACCGGTGCAAAGCTAAAATCGATATCTAAGGTTTTAAGTTCATAAGCCAATACTAATCCACACGCTTTTGCGTATGTAGCACTTTCATCTTGATGCTCTGACTGCCTTAAAATATCGCCCATTGCAGGTATGGCAGTAAAGCCTTCACGAAAACGCTGAACGCGGCCTCCTTCATGATCGACGGCGATCAGTACTGGACGCTTTGCAAAGCGCCTTATATCTTGAACCAGCGCAGAGAGCTGACGTTTATCATGATAGTTGCGGCTAAATAAAATAACGCCACCCACTACTGGATGTGTTAGCTTTTCCTTTTCTTCAGGCAGAAGTTCTTCGGCCTGACAATCCAACATTAATGGCCCCACGGCACCGCCTTAGTATGTGTCATAAAACATCACTTCAATTTTGCAAGTTCTGTGGTTAGGATAGAGAAAAATAGGGAGTTTTACACGTGATAAATTGGTTCAAGTGGTTGGTTTTAAGTGTTTTAGCACTGCTTTTTTTAACGGTACTGGGATTGTACATCTCGCTTCGTATGAGTTTGCCCGCACTTGACGGAAATAGCGCCACCTATCACGTAAACGCACCTACTGAGCTAAGCCGTGACGAACTAGGCCAAGCCGTTATTAAAGCCAACGATATTTTCGACGCAGCCTATGCACTGGGTTTTGCGCATGCTCAAGATCGCTTTTTTCAAATGGATTTACAGCGCCGCGCCGCATCGGGTAGTTTGTCACAGTGGGTGGGCGACATTGCCCTAGATATCGATAAGAAAGCCCGCTTTCATCAATTTGAGAAACGAGCAAAAGCCGTATTCGATAACCTTCCCTCAAAACAACAAGAACTACTTGTACGTTACGCCCACGGCGTAAATGACGCATTGTCCGAGTATACGTTGCCACCTTTTGAATACCTAGCTGCAGGCGTTGATATAAAACAATGGCGCCCCACCGACAGTATTCTTGTGATTTACAGTATGTATTTGGATTTACAAGGTAGCCAAGTAGAGCTTGATTTAGCAAGAGAGGCACTGCTTTCAACTTTTGGCAATGATGTATACAGCTTCATTACTCAGCCGAGTAATTATCAGGCAGCGCTAGATGCCAGCGAGATACCATTGCTTGAAGCACCTATTCCAGAGTACCCTGCATCGCTACGCCCAATTACTCACTCACCAGAAGATAGTAATGACGAGAGTCTTAAGCAAGAGCCTGAAGACGCGACTACTCAGTACTCAAACGATAGCGACAATACTGCTATTGCCCGTGCACAATATAACGGTACTGAGCTTCCTGATATTGGTAGCAATAACTGGGCGGTGACCGGGAGTCACACCACGACAAGCGCAGGCCTTTTAGCAAACGACATGCATTTAGGATTGCGGGTTCCCATCATCTGGTATCGCGCCCAGCTAAACTATCAAGAATCGGGCGGCGATGTGCAAGTAACCGGGGTTTCCCTGCCGGGTATTCCTGGCATTGTTGTAGGCACCAACGGGCATATCGCTTGGGGTTTTACGAATGCAAATTTAGACAATGTAGATTGGATTGAGCTAGGCGAATCGACGGCCACAAGTACGGTAACAGAGCGTATTCCTTTACCTGATGGTGAGCACACATTTGAGTTTGAAGTAAGCTCGTATGGGCCAGTGAAAGAACTCAATGGCAAGCGCTATGCACTTAATTGGGTAGCGCATCATCCGTTTGCTGCTAACTTGGGAATAATAAACTTCGGCAATGCAAAAAATGTCCAAGCAGCGATAAAGATGGGCCAACGCATTGCTATTCCCACGCAAAACCTCGTGATTGTTGATGAAAGCGGCAATGCGGCTTGGCTTCCTGGCGGCGCGGTTATGGAAAGGCAGCAGGCTTCATTCACTGCTATAAAAGAACAAGAAGCAGTAAACACACCACCTAAGCGTGCACTAAAGCTTCCCATGGTTCTAAACCCCGATATAGGAAGAATATGGACTGCAAATGCCAGAGTAATTTCAGCTGATGATTTCAAAGTCTGGGGCGACGGTGGTTACGCGCTGGGTGCACGCGGACAACAAATAAGAGACCGCTTATTTGAAAAGGACATCTTTACTGAGACTGATTTTTACGCCATTCAGTTAGATAATCACGCCCGCTTTCTTATTCCTTGGCAGCATCTTTTATATGGGCTGCTCAACATGCAAGATATCGAATTTAAGCCAGACCTTGCATATCTAAACACTTGGGATGAATGCGCATGTGAAGATTCGGTTGGCTACACCCTGGTAAAATATTTTAGGCAAGAGGTGGTACAAACCCTTTTTGGAGGCGTGCTTTCAACATTAGACCAACAAGGTGTAAACAGTCGTACACTTTTACGTGGCATTGAACCAGCTGTGTGGCAACTTATTCATAGTCAGCCTGAATCTTGGCTGCCTGTCGATATTGAAAGTTTTGACGAGCTACTTGTAGACGCCTACAGGCGCGCCAAACACAAGTTATTAGACAAGTATTCACCAGTAGAAGCTAATATGGAAACATTAGCTTGGGGCAAAGTGAACGCACTGTCTGTTAAACATCCATTTGCCGATCAAATTCCGCTAGTTGGTAACATGTTAAACATGCAGCAAGTGGAGGGGTTTGGCGATACATACATGCCCGCCGTACAGGCACCTAGCTTCGGCGCTTCTGAGCGATTATTTGTCAGCCCTGGCTATTTAGAAGATGCCATTTTAACGCTACCTGGCGGACAATCTGGACACCCGCTTTCAGAATTTTACGCGTCTGGATTTAACGACTACGCAACGCACGCTGCTACACCGTTACTCCCCAATGCGCCCATATACAGCCGAACATTTTATAGAAAAGAGGTTGAATGACACCTGCAATCACTCTACTTACCAAAAAACGTATCGCACACACGGTATTAAAGTATGACCACGATGCAAATGCGGTATCTTACGGGCTAGAAGCGGTTGAGAAGCTAAACCTTGACGCGGATACCGTTTTTAAAACTTTGGTAGTGAGTACAGATAACAACAAGCTTGCCGTGGCCGTGGTCCCTGTAAACACCAAACTTAGCGAAAAGAAAATGGCCAAAGCGTTAGGTGTTAAAAAGGTAGAAATGGCGCAAGCAAATGCAGTAATGGTTGCAACAGGCTATGTGTTAGGTGGGGTAAGTCCGTTAGGCCAGAAAAAGCGGTTAGCAAGCGTAATTCACAAAAGCGCTGAAAGCCTCACCACTATGCACGTAAGCGCTGGAAAGCGAGGGTTAGAAGTGGCCCTTGCTCCTGCCGATTTGGCTTTGCTGACGAGCGCTAAATTTGCAGATATTTCGGTAAGTTAACTTAGCACAATCCTGAACAAAGTTAACTGCGCTCGCCAAAACTCGCATTGCAGCTTTTGGTTATGCGACTGCCGCCATTATGTTCTTAAGGTTTTCGATTGGTTTAAGCCTTTTTTTAATCAGCACATCTTCGTTTATCTTGAGGATAATACCTTTCAATAAATCAGTAGTGTTCTCTATGTGCGATAGTGACTTAAGATGCTCTATGTCTTCGAAAATCTTACGCCCTTTAAGCGATAGGCGCTTTTCTGATCTACCTTTTGCCAAGTCACTTTGAAGGTAACTGGCTATCTTTTTTGCTGATTTTTCATCTTCAGACAGTGTATGAATGTAATACTTCATCATGCTTGGAACAAAGTCTGTAGTTGCACCGATTTCCATTGTCGCCAAATTTAAAATATCGATTAAATGCGCAGGTAAACGCCCTTCCACTGGCTTTCGCTTTGCTTCATATTGACGTTTAACCGCAGGTGTAGATTGGTGAGGTAATACAGTCACATTTTCACACTTATCACATACCCCTACCAAAACCTTTTTAACCACACCCGTACCATCACTGAAAGGAACATCTCTAAGTTGAAATGTCGCATTTTCAAATGATTGGCACTTGTTACATGCCGCTTTTTGCGACTCGCCTACTTTGAAAATTTTCATATCTTTTCCTTAATGATGGACGCTAATAAAAACGCTGTTCGGCTCTACGAAATACCATTTAACATACCAATATTGACCGGCTAGCCTTGTCTTAATTACGTGTACTGCAATGCTGCTATCATAATGATGAGGGCTGGAAGAATAATCGTTTCCACGACTTCGACCTATAATTTCGGCAACTTCCTCAAGCGACACTTGCCCTATTGCCAATAGATTTTTAACATCAATATCGTTTCTCTGCTCATGGGAAACGTATCCTTTATTTAGACAGTCAATGACCTGTTGCTTTATTTCCTTGTAACCCACTCAGCACGCCAAATGTACGCCATATTGCGTACATTTTCAAATTAAGCTTTCAGTAATTTTATAGTATGAAAAGTAAAGAGGGGTATGAAGCTGGTCTGTGGTATAGGTTTCTGGTGAGTGTTTGAGTGCAGCGCGAGCAATAGCCTACTCACCCGCCTGCGCTAACCATTGCTCACGTGCTTCTTTAAGCGCGGCTTCACCAGGCTGCTCGCTTCCTGAAATAGCGACAGCAATTTGTTTAATGATAGCGTCACGCTTTTCAATCAGCGCATCAGTACGAGCAAACAAGTCCTTGGCTTCCGGATACTGCTCTTTAAGCGTTTCTACCTCTTCCAACGCATAATAACGCGCTTCAAACGCTTCGTTGTACAGCTGGCGCTTAGCATTGAATACGACGTAGTCTTTCGCAGTTTCTGAATTAAGATAATCCATATCTTCAGATGACAGGTTGGCAGCCTGCCCTACTTCACGGGCTTGTACCATCCAAGAATCTACTACTTCGATATTCCCATCTTTCACAGCCTGCTTAACGCCTTCCTGCAAATCGCTAGCGTGAAGAATTTCCATGACTGTGATTAGCGGAACTTGCGCTGCGTCTTGGTCTCGTTTGTCTGCATCTAGCGACAGATAAGCAAACCATGAAAACGTAGCAGCAACAATAATAGCAAGAACGACAAGTGCTTTCTTCACACTTTCCTCCAAAGAAATTGCATATGAAAACCAGTGCGACGGCACTGTATAAAAGAAGCAATACAAAAAGAGCGAGAGACCCCGCTCTTTTTCAGTATTGTAACGACCTAAAGATTATTGGTCGACAGGTGCAGAGTTTTCAACTCGGCTTTTCAATTTTTGACCCGGGCGGAATGTAACCACACGACGTGCTTTAATTGGAATGTCTTCACCGGTTTTTGGATTGCGGCCAGGACGTTCATTTTTATCACGCAGGTCAAAGTTGCCAAAACCTGACAGTTTTACTTGCTCACCAGATTCCAGAGCGCCTTTAATCTCTTCGAAAAAAAGCTCTACCAGATCCTTCGCATCACGCTTGTTAATGCCTAGTTTCTCGAATAGGTGTTCAGCCATCTCGGCTTTGGTCAATGCCATAGTTTACTCTCTTAACGCGGCCCCAAACTCAGATTCCAGACCTTTAACCACAGTATCTACAGCTTGCTGAATCTCAGCTTCTTCCAAGGTTTTATCCGGATCTTGTAAATGAAGTGACAAAGCAAGGCTCTTATAGCCAGGCTCAATTCCCTTGCCTTTGTACTCATCGAACAAGTTTAGAGCAACTAGTTGATTTACGCCAATATTTTCTATGTAAGAAAGAACATTCCCTACACGCACTTCATCTTTAACCGTAATAGCAATATCACGGCGATTCGATGGGAAGCGCGATACTGGTACGGCTGACGGTAACTTGCGATCAGTAATGGCATCTACCACTAGTTCGAACACAAATACACGGCCGTTAACACCAAGCAATTTAGTGAACTGCGGGTGTATAGCACCAATATAGCCAACTTCTTCATCATTAAGCAAAATTTTTGCCGTCATGCCAGGGTGTAACGCACTGTGTTGCCCTGTTACGAACTGGAACTCACCGGTCCTGCCTGTAAGTGCCAATAACGCCTCAACGTCGGCTTTTGCATCGAAGAAATCAACCGGGCTGTCGCCCAGGTCCCAATGTTCTTCATTACGACGCCCTGCTACTACACCACCAATTACTTGCTGTTGCAATACACCATTTGGCGCATCTTGTTGAGGAATAAAGCGTAATCCGGTTTCAAACATGCGAACACGTTGCTGCTGACGCTTCTGATTATACGCAGTAGCACCAACTAATCCCGGCCATAAACTTACACGCATTACCGACATATCAGATGAAATTGGGTGTGGTAACACCATACCTTTTACGTCTGGGAATAATGCGTTTTGGATTTTAGGATCTACAAACGAATAGGTAATTGCTTCGTTGTAGCCACGACTTAGAAGCAATGACTTCATTATGTTTAACGGCAGCTTGGCTTCTTGCGAAGGCAGCATTGCCAACGTTGCTTTTGGTGCCACGTTTGGAATGTTGTTGTAACCGTATACGCGCGCAATTTCTTCAATCAAATCTTCTTCAATTGAAATATCGAAACGATAGCTTGGCGCAACCGCTTCCCAGCCAGCTTCGGTTTGCGTTACGTCTAAACCAAGGCGGTTTAGCATTTCCGTTACTTTCGCATCGTCAATGCTGATGCCTAGTACGCGAGATAAACGTTCGCGACGAAGCGTAACCGTAGCCTGCTTAGGTAGCTTGTCTTCAGCCACTGCTTCAACAACAGGACCAGCTTCACCACCACAAATTTCAAGTACCAGTGCAGTAGCGCGCTCCATGGCTTTACGCTGAAGCTGTGGGTCTACACCACGCTCGTAACGGTGCGACGCATCGGTATGCAAACCGTACTGACGGGCACGGCCCATAATCGCATCACGGCTAAAGAACGCACTTTCAAGTAAAATATCTTGTGTTTCAGAAGTTACACCAGAGTGTAAGCCGCCGAAAATACCCGCCATAGCTAACGCTTTGTTGTCATCAGCAATAACTAAAGTATTGCTTTGTAACTTAGCTTCGGTCTCGTCAAGTAGCGTAAGCGTTTCGCCTTCTTTTGCCATACGCACGTTAATGTTGCCTTCAATGCTGGCAAGGTTAAACGCGTGCATTGGTTGACCAAGCTCTAACAATACAAAGTTAGTCACGTCAACAATGGGGTCGATGCTGCGAATACCGCAGCGACGTAGCTTTTCAACTAACCACAGTGGCGATGCAGCTTTAACGTTAACGCCCTTAACCACACGGCCCAGATAACGTGGGCATGCGTCGTCAGCGCTTAGCGTAATTGATAATTTATCTTCAATAGTTGCGTTTACCGCAGCTACTTCAGGCTCACACACGTCAAGGTTATTAAGAACGCCAACTTCACGGGCAATGCCGCGAATACCCAAGCAGTCTGCACGGTTTGGTGTCAGGTCTACTTCGATTGCGTTGTCATCAAGTCCAAGGTAATCGCGAATGTCTGCGCCAATAGGTGCATCGGCGGGAAGCTCGATAATACCATCGTGGTCGTCGCTAATACCTAGCTCAGAGAAGCTACATAGCATACCGAATGATGGCTCGCCGCGAAGCTTTGCTTTCTTAATTTTAAAGTCGCCTGGCAATACAGCACCAACAACAGCAACTGCTACTTTAATGCCCTGACGGCAGTTAGGCGCACCGCAAACGATATCAAGTAGCTCATCGCCACCTACGTTTATTTTAGTTACGCGCAGTTTGTCGGCGTTCGGGTGCTGACCGCACTCAACGACTTCACCTACTAGCACGCCTTTAAAATCGCCTGCTACTGGCTCAACGCCGTCTACTTCTAGGCCAGCCATGCTCAACTGTTCAGACAGCTCATGTGCCGACAGCGACGGGTTAACCCACTCTCTTAACCATTTTTCACTGAATTTCATGTGTACTCTCTGCCTTAGTTGAACTGCTTAAGGAAACGAAGATCGTTTTCAAAGAACGCGCGTAAGTCGTTAACACCGTAACGAAGCATTGTTAAACGCTCTACGCCCATACCAAAGGCAAAACCTGTGTACTCTTCTGGGTCGATACCTACCGCTTTAAGTACATTTGGGTGCACCATGCCGCAACCCAATACTTCAAGCCACTGACCGTTTTTACCCATAACGTCTACTTCAGCTGAAGGCTCAGTAAACGGGAAGTAAGACGGACGGAAGCGAATTTCTAGTGACTCTTCAAAGAAGTGATGTAAGAAGTCGTGCAAGATACCTTTAAGATCGGTAAAGCTGACATTCTTATCAACCATCAAACCTTCCACTTGGTGGAACATCGGCGTGTGTGTTTGGTCGTAGTCGTTACGATACACGCGGCCTGGCGAGATAATACGCAATGGTGGCTTTTCCGCTTCCATAGTACGAATTTGAACACCAGAGGTTTGCGTACGAAGCATCATGTCTGGGTTGAAATAAAAAGTATCATGGTCGGCACGCGCGGGGTGATTCGCAGGAATGTTCAGCGCGTCGAAGTTGTGAAAACCATCTTCAATTTCAGGGCCAGTTTTAACTGAAAAGCCAAGCTCGCCAAAGAAAGACTCAATGCGTGCAATCGTGCGGCTAACCGGGTGTAAGTTTCCTGGCTTTTCTGTGCGACCAGGCAAAGTTACATCTACTGCCTCTTCTGCTAGCTTCTTGTTAAGCTCTTCAGTGCGTAAAAACTCACCTTTAGCAGAAATAGCTTGCTGAATAACCTGTTTAGCTTGGTTAATCTTTTGGCCTGCGGCAGGACGTTCTTCGTTAGATAACTTTCCAAGCCCTTTAAGTAAGTCGGTAAGTTTACCTTTCTTACCCATGAATTCGACCCTAACTTGGTCTAATGTGGCTGCATCTTGTGCAGCGTCAATCTGGCTTTGTGCCTGATTGATAATAGCGTCAAGCTCCATGTTTTCCTCAATTTACATGATGACTGCATGGCCAAAGCATAGGAAGAATTATTCTGTGCGCTAAGGCTTGCCTGAAATAAAAGCGGTAGTTTACACGAGTGACTGACATTACCGCTACCCTATATAGCTGATAATGGCGAAATTTTGATGGATAGAGTGGAAAATTGATAACCGTTAGGTTGATGATTATGAACACATTGTAAGTACAGTGCACTTTTCGTTCAAACAGTACTATACGAAGAAGATACTTCTTGAACATTTGTTCATATTAAGAATATTATCTGCCGAAAATAAAAAGACAAAATTACAAATTGATTATTACAGGGATTAGTAAAAATGAAGATAAGGAAACCTCTTCCTTCAAATCGTTCGTACGATCAAGTACTTAACCACTACCTAATTGAAAAAGCGCTTGCAACAAAATTAAAGGCAGCAGATAGAGAGTCTCGCAAAAAAATCTACAGTTCAATGTACAATGAATTGTTCTCGAAAGTTCCAGATCATCCAAGGTTAACTAAACGTGGCGACGAAACAGAGAGCCGTAAAAAAGTAAGCCATAGAACCGACATTCCGCATCAAATTCAGGAATAAATCTCTTGGTATAATGTGCCAAGTACATCAATGATCACCTGCTGGCGC